>NZ_JAALEA010000176.1 GCF_014145145.1 Dietzia cercidiphylli | reverse complement strand
GGCCGCGACCAACGCCCCCGCGCCGGTGACACCGCCGCGGAAGCCAGCACGCCGCCGCCTCGACCTGGACCCGGTCGGAATCGTGCTGCTCGGGGCGGCCGTGCTCTCGGTGATGCTGCCCTTCCTCAACCGCGGGGCCCACCCCGCGCTGTGGGCGCTGGTGCCGCTCGGGGTGGCCCTGCTCGCGGCGTTCGCCTGGTGGGAGCGCCACTACGAGCGGGTCGGTCGCCCGCCGCTGGTCAATCCCGAGATCTTCCGCGACCCGGCGTTCCGCAACGGCATGATCATCGTCTCGATCTACTTCATGGGCGGGACCAGCCTGTGGATCGTGATGCCCATGTACCTGCAGTTCCACCTGGGGTACGCGCCGATCGACTCCGCATTGGTGAGCCTGCCCGCCTCGATCTGTGCCGCGGTGTCCGCCCAGGTCGCGGGACGGTTCGTGCTGAAGCTCGGGCGTCGGTTGGTGATCGTGGGGTTCTGTCTCACCCTCACCGCACTGGCCACATTCATCCTGCTGGCGGGGTTGGTCGAATCCGGGGCGGTGGGCTACCTGATCTTCATGGCTCCCGCCGCGCTGATGGGCACCGCCCAGGGAATGACCATCTCCCCCAATCAGACGTTGACGCTGCGGGCGGTCGACCCCGCGTACGGAGGGGTGGCCGGGAGCATCATCTCACTGGGCCAGCGCATGGGCACCGCCATCGGCACGGCGGTCGTTCCCGGCGTGCTGTTCTGGATCGTCGAGTCCCAGGACGACTGGCTGCTCGCGTTCCGGGCGGCCCTGGGATTGATCGCCGCGCTGGCCGCGGGAGCGCTGGCGTTCAGCGTCGTCGACCGCCGCCGCGAGAAGCGCTGCGCCTGAGTGGCCTCGCTGTTCGGTCCACGCACCAGACTCGCGGCCCCGAACTCGCCTGTGGGGTCGCTCCACACGCCGATCGGGTGTCATCCGAACCGCGTTTGTAGGTCGACTCCGCGAGCTCGCACCTGGAAATTCACAGATCCCCGCGAAACACCGGGGCTAGCTGCCATTCAACGAGACGGCCTGCCGGGAGACGGTGAACCGCTCGCCGCTGCCTGAGTCTTCGCAGGTCATTCCGTCTTCTCGGCTGGTGCAGGTCACCTGGCCGTCGGAGGTGGCCTGACCGTAGGGCAGGACGGGGAGGCTTGAAGGGCCTCCCCGGTAGTCGAAGGGCTGCCCGCCGGCGCACATGCCCTGCACCGCCCGGCCGCGGGAGTCGACCGCTGCGGCCCCCTCCATCGATGACACCCCTCCCTGGCAAGTCGGCCTTGGCGCCTGTCCGCTGAAGCTGCCGACGTAGCAGGCCGCGCGTGGTGTGCTGTCCCCTCCGAAGACCGCGGCAAACTGGCCTCCGACCTGGCAGACGATGTTGCCGGTCGGCGATTGGAAGACGTCGTAGGAGTATGCCGGCGCCTGGCCCGCCGCCTCTGTGGCCTGAGCCGGTCCCGGGGTCTTGTTCGCCGGGGTGTCGTCGGCGCCTGGCGCCGCGGCGGCACTGGTGACCCACTCCCGTGGTTCGGTGTGGGCAACGCTCGCCTCGGGGACTGCTGTGGACTCGGGGCTGCGATCGACGATGAACCAGACCAATGCGGCGGCGGCTACGGCGAGCACCACGACGAGGAGGGCCAACCCGGTCACGAGGCGACGGTGCGCGGCGTCAGACATAGGATAAAGGTTAGTTGATTTAAATCGTAGAGCGCACCAATGCGGGAATGGCCTCAGACGCAGAGGCCGCAACGGCCATCCGCCCTTGGCGAGCGCCTCAGAGGGTGGCCGCGAGCTCCACGCCCTGTTTGATGGCGCGTTTGGCGTCCAGCTCGGCGGCCACGTCGGCGCCGCCGATCACGTGGACCCGGCTCCCCGCCGCGGCTCCGGGACCGGCCAACTCATCGGCGAGGTCGCGCACCGACTCCTGGCCCGCGCACACCACGACAGAGTCCACCGGAACGACCTGATGAGCGCCCTCGGCGTCGAGGATGTGCAGCCCGTCGTCGTCGATCTTCTCGTAGGTCACCCCGGTGTACTGCTGGACTCCGCCCGACTTGAGCTCGGCGCGGTGGACCCAGCCGGTCGTCTTGCCCAGGCCCTTGCCGATCGAGGTGGTCTTGCGCTGGAGCAGATGCACCTCGTGCGCGGGGTCGTCCAGGACAGCGGTGCCCAGGCCCGCGCGATCGACGGCCGGGTCCGTCACCCCCCAGTGCCGCTTCCACGCCTCTACGTCGGTGGAGTGTCCGTGGGCGCGGCGGCCGTCGAGATCCAATCCCGGCCCGCCGGCCAGCAGGAATCCCGAGACGTCGACGCCGATCCCGCCGGCACCGATCACGGCCACGCGTCGACCGGGCCTGCGCGTACCGGTGAGCAGCTCGGGGTAGGTCATGACCATCGGATGGTCGGCGCCCGGCAGGTCCAGCTCGCGCGGGCGGACGCCGGTCGCCACGACCACGTGGTCGAACCCGGCCAGATCCGAGGCGGCGGCGCGCCGGCCCAGGTGTACGGGAACCCCGAGAACGTCGAGGCGGCGGCTGAAGTAGGCCAGGGACGCCGCGAACTCCTCCTTGCCCGGTACGCGCATGGCGTAGCGGAACTGCCCCCCGATCTCGTCCTCGGCCTCGAACACCTCCACGGCCAACCCGCGTGACGCGGCCGCCTCCGCGCAGGCCAGGCCGGCCGGGCCCGCACCCACGACGGCC
>NZ_JAALEA010000175.1 GCF_014145145.1 Dietzia cercidiphylli | reverse complement strand
GCGGCGGCGTTCTGGCCGGGCAGGCTCGGGGGCGGATGCCGCAGCTCGGGGGCGGAGGCCTCAGGCGTCGATGGTCTCCGACTTCCCCGACCGGGCCAGCGCGGCGAGCTGGCGGGTCGTCGCACCCGGCAGGTACGCCCGGCCGATCGCCACCCCGATCCGCGGCAGGTCGGCCTCGTCGCGGAAGCACAGGTACACGGGCTCGATCCGCGGGTTGAACTTGGCTTTGAACTGGTGGAGCGAACGGAACCCGTAGTACGGCTCGAGCGCCTGACCGAGCAGGTCCAGACCCCTGTCGAGGGTGGCCACCTCGTCGTCGTCGCCACTCCGCGCCAACGGGGCACCGGACAACGAGACGAAATCGGCCCCCTCGTCCTTGAACTCGAGCGCGGACCGGGCGATGAGGAACTCGATCATGTTGTTCGCGCCGGGCCCGTTGCGCTTGCGCATCACGTCCAGTGTCCAGCCCCGCACGCCGCCCTCGGCGCCGCCGCGGTAGACGGGCAGCCAGGAGAGCGCGGCCTGGACCACCCCGCCCGAGTCGACGGCCAGGGCGATGCGGACGTCGTCGTCGAGAGCCTCCTCGACCGTGCCGAGGGTGAAGCCCATCTCGGGCAGTTCCTTGTCCCCGACCCACTGCTCGGAGATCTGGCGGACCTGCCCCAGGATCGCGGACGGCTGCTCCCGCAGCAGGCCCGAGACGAAACTCGTGCCGTTCTTCTCCGCCTTGTTCATGGCGCTGCGGATCTTCTGCCACTTCTTCCCGCCGAACGCCAGATCGGGCAGGTCCATGATGGTGTCCTCGGCGATCTGCAGCGCCCGCCAGCCGTGCGCCCGCATGGTGTCGGCGGTCTCGGCCGACACCGAGAACAGGCACGGCACCGCGGCCTGCGCCTCGGCGAAGTCCACGAACTCGGTCAGCAGCCGGGCGCGGTCGGCGGGTGCGGCCACCGGATCCGCCAGCGCGATGACGGTGCCGACGTGCAGGCGGTAGCCCACCACGCCGGCGGCCGGTGCGCCCGTGTCGACGGCGTCCGGTTCCCCGTCGGGGCCCCCACCGGCCTGTGCTCCGGGCCCGAAGAAGTAGTTCATCGGCTGCCACGTGATCATCCACGACATGGTGCTGCCGCCATGCCTGCGGATGAGCGCGCGGACGCGGTCGATCACCTCGTCCGAGTGGACCGAGGAGCCGGTGACCCGTCGCCGGATCCGGACCCCGAACGCGCCCCGGCCGGCGATGAGCAGGACGGCCTCGCCCGTCCACAGCAGGCCCGTGCCCGCGGTGACGGCACCGAGGCTCTCGAAATCCGCGGTCACGACCAGGACGGTGACGACGAGGGTCGCCACCGCCGTGAGGAGCGCGTACACGAGGGCGACGAGCCACGCCACCCGGTAGCCGCGGCGGAGCAGCTCGGCGGTCACCGCGGCGACCAGGACGGACAGGAGCATGCCGGCCAGGTTCACGTCGTCGGCCTCGGTCGGGCCGAGGGGGCCCTCCGCGGGGACGAAGTAGACCACCACGTGCACCGCAGCGAGGAACCACATCCCGGCCGAGACGACAAGCCTGGTCTCGCGCCGCGTGCGGGGCCGCAGTCCCCGCTCGGTGCGGGAGAAGAACCGCTCGCCCACAAGCAGGAACACCGCGAAGGCGATGAGGTGCGTGAGGTCGGACAGGCGCCCGAGGAACAGGAACGACACGATCACATAGCCGTAGAGCAGGGCCCGTGCGCGCAGTCGCCACGGTGACACCAGCGTGGCCGTGGTGGCGGCCAGCACGGCGATCACCGCGGTCGAGCACCCCACGTCGAGCACCACGGACAGCTCGGTGGCCCACTCCCAGCCCACCGCGTCACCGGGGACGAGGACGCCGAACGCCCCCAGCACGCCGATCAGCTGGCCACCGATCGCGACCAGGGCCGTCCGCGCCGACCCCAGTCGCCACTCGCCCACCCCGATCCCCACCGCCACCAGCACGAGGAGCGACACGTGCTGGAGAGGGGTCATCCCGAACCACGGGCCGGCGAACACGGTCCACCAGCGGCCGCCCTCGAGCGCGGGGACGCCGTAGGCCACGCCCTCGAACCACGGGGCGTCAGGGGCGGAACGCCACAGCGTCTCGAACACCACCCCGGTCACGAGCAGTGCCGCCAGCACGATCGCGGTGACCGGGAGTCGGCGGGCGGCGCGTGCGACCGCACCGGTCACGGTGGCGAGCGGGGACGGCTCGCCGGGGTCGTCGGTCTTCTCGGTGATCTGATCGGTGCTCATGGTGCTCCCGTGGGCGGCGCGCGTGCTGGAACCGCCGGGGTCGGAGAGGCGACGCCGGTGGTGGACGGGTCAAGTATGCGCTCGGCCGGGGGCGTAGGTAAGGGAATGCTCAGCTTCGTGACCGGCGCCTCGTCACGGCCGCCGGCGAGTCCCGCGACCAGCGCGCCCGCCGGAGCACGCACCGCCCGGGCGTCGCGCGCCGAGCACCTTTGCAATCGGCTTCGAGCTGGCGATTCACGTGCCATTTCACCCAGGTGAATTGGCGTGCGCGGCGGCCATATCGCGGCCTAGGTGAACTAGCGTTCACGAGATCGCAGTCGCCGCGACCCTAGGAGAGAAAGTGATCGGTACCCCGCCGAGCGTGATCGTCGACGAGAACGGAGCCAGACCGCCCCGGGTGGTGGACCCGGTGGGGACGCGGCTCGTCCTGCTCTCCGGTCTCTCCGTGTCATGACCGGGCGCGAGTGGGACGACTACGTCGAATGGTCCGGCCTGGACGAAGGGCGACTGGACGAGATCATGCGCGACCGCGGCCGCACCGTCGACCGCGGTTCGGGTGCCGGGCCGGATCCGGTCGCGCGGGCGCGATGGTTCCCCCAGAGGTGCCGGTGTCAACGGCGGCGCGAGCCCGCCATCGCCGGACCGGAGAACAACGCGATCCCCAGGACGAATCCGAAGTTGTACCAGTTGCCGTTGTTGCCCACCTCGTAGATGGTCACGGTGTCGGTGAACAGGGAGATGATGAAGGTCACCGGGAGGATGAGCCCGTGCCAGAGCCCCCACCAGAAACCGAGGCCCTCCGGGGAGACGTCGACGTTAGGTCCCGCGGCGCACGCGCCGAGGGTCAGGACGACGACGAGGAGGACACCGGCGGCGAGCCCCGCCCGTCCCCGGGTGGTCATCTCCGCCGCCCCCGCACGAAGTAGAGGGCGGGTCCGATGAAGTTGACCGCGATGATGGCAGCCCACCTGGCCTTGCTTCCACGCACCTGTTCGGCGGGCCGGAACGCCAGATCGGTCCACGCCGTGACCGCCAGCGACACCTGCACGGACATCAGTGTCAGGATCGTGGCCTTCTGACCATCGGACAGCTCGCTCCACGACTTCTTCCGCATGGGTCCTCCTGGGGTCGGTCCGGAAGTGGGGTTTCCTTAATCCTAGTGTCCGACGTGAGGGCGATGGCCGGGTTGCGGCCACGGGGCTGACGAGTCGAGGGCCTATTCGCGCACGGGTTGCTCCGCGCCGGATTTCTCCTTCTCCCACTCCGCCCGGTCCTTCATCTCCCTGGGTCGGAAGTAGAACAATCCGGAGAGCACGGCCACGAGGAAGACCGCGAGCATCACGAAGAACAGTGGCCACACGCCGGTGAGGAAGATGATCGGCACGGCCATGGCGGTGATGAGCCCACCGCCGAAGAACGGCTCGAAGACCAGCTGTTTGTAGCCGAACGCCTCGAACGCGGGGCTCTCGGCCTGCGGGTCGACCACGCGCATCAGGATGAGGCCCGTCGCGGTGACGCCCATCGACTGTCCGAAGTCGCCGATGCCGCGCTCGAACCAGTAGCGGCCGATGATCCGCGGGGCCAGCAGGAGGAAGACGGCGACGTTGAACACGATCCCCGCCACCGCGAGGATCGCGAAGACGCCGATGTTCTCGCCGATGGCCTGCAGGGACAGCGTGGCGATGGCGGCGACGATGAGGAAGTCGAGCGCCCAGCCCTGGATCCGGAGCATGATCTGGGCGTCGATCACGTGGGCGAACCCGGCCTTGGTGGCGACGTACTGAACGATCACGCCGCCGAGGAGGGCGATGGGGAAGAGGGGGACGTAGGCGAAGATCTCCAACGGGGTGTTCTCGTCGAGCATGACCGACGCGTAGGTGGCCTGCTCGATCCAGCGCAGGCCCTCCAGGATCGCGAGCCCGACGAGGATCGCCACCGTGACGATCGCGATGTGGAGCGACAGCGGCTCGACGGAGGAGGGGCGGGAGGTCATCTTGCCGGCGGAGTAGTACTCGTCCTCGCGGAAGAGGCCCTTCTGCTCCTCGATGGACATCTTGGCGCTCCCGGTGACGATCTCAGTCTTCCCGGTGCGCACGGCCCAGTTGATCAACGCGATGCCGATCACGATCCCGCCCACGATTCCCACGGTGGCCAGTCCGACGGCGAGGTCGGCGCCCTCGCCGAAGCCCAGCTCGTCGAAGACCGGGCGCATACCGGCGGCGGTGCCGTGGCCGCCCTCGAACCCGATCTCGATGAGCGCACCGGTCATCGGCGCGGCCGCCAGGGTCGGCACCAGGATGAGGGCCGCGAGGAGCAGACCCACGACGTACTGCCCGGAGGCGAGGGACACGCCGAGCGAGAGCTGGGGGCCCACGAGCTTCACTGCCCGCTTCGCGGTCGGCAGCTTCTGCCCGAGGAACATGGTGGCAAAGATGACGCTGATCAGCAGCCCGGGCAGCGAGGACCACACCTCGACCATCGGCTCGGTGAACAGACCGTTTTCCCCCCACGGACCCCCGAACCGGCCCAGCACCTCGGGTCCCAACAGGAGCAGCAGGGCCCCGGCGACGATCGAGCTGGGGAGGAACAGTGACTGGACTATCCCCACCTTGACTCGGATGATCTTTCCGATCAGCAGCGCCAACCCGAGTATGAGTAGCGCGAAGCCCACCGCATTGGCCGTCATGGTGCAACCTCGTTCCGGTCGGTGACGCATGGCGTGGACGTCGACTCGTCGCTCTACATCTGCCGATCGACGGGTCGAGTCCCCGATTGTCGGGAATGTACGCCCTGTTCTCGCCGGAGAGAACCTGATCGGCTGATCGGTAACCGTGCCGTCACTTCGTCCGCCGTGGGCGCCGCGGATCGGTCATCATCGAACGGTGACGGAAAAACGGTGGGCGGAACTGACGGAATGGCCGTTGATCGGGGCAGCCCTGGCCTTCCTGGTCGCCTACGCGGTCTCGGTCCTGGTGAACCCGGTCGGCGCGGGGGGGCATTGTCACCGAGGTCGTGATCGTGGGGACCTGGGTGCTCTTCGCGGTGGACTTCGTGGTGCGCCTGGTGTTGGCGAAGCAGCGGGGTCGGTGGCTGTTCACGCATTGGTACGAGGTGGTGGTGATCGCGCTGCCGATGCTCCGGCCACTGCGCCTTCTCCGCCTGGTGATGCTGCTGAGCGTCATGCACCGCTCGGCGGGGACGGCCGTGCGCGGCCAGGTGATCGCGTACGCCGCGGGGTCGACGTCGGTCCTGCTCGTCGTCTCCTCCCTGGCGATGTTGGACGCCGAGCGCGGGGCTCCGGGCTTATCGATCGAGACCTACGGGGAGGCGCTGTGGTGGTCGGTGGTCACGGTCACCACCGTCGGGTACGGCGATGTCGCACCGGTGACCCCTACGGGCCGGGTGATCGCGGCGGGTCTGATGCTTGCGGGGATCGCCCTATTGGGTGTCGTCACGGCCACTCTCGCCTCCTGGATCGTGGACCGGGTCAGCGAGGTGGACGAGGCCAACCAGGCGGCCACGCAGGCTCAGGTCAGCCGGCTGTCGGCGGACATCGCGGCATTGCGCGCGGATCTCGGGCGTCTCGGTGCCGACGCGGAGAACCTGGCCGGCCGGCCGGGGCACCCCGCGACGGAGACGTACCGTTGACGGCATGACTTCCCAGGAGCGGCCCGGCGTACGGCTCACCGATGGCTTCGCCCGCGACTTCCCCGATCTCGGGGTGCAATGGAAGGCGGCCGAGGCGCCGACGCCGCGCCTGCTCGCCCTCAACGAGCCGCTGGCCGCCGAGCTGGGCATCGACCCGGCCTACCTCCGGGGAGACGAGGGCCTGGGCCTGCTGACCGGAACCCACGTCCCCTCCGGCGCCACCCCGGTCGCGCAGGCGTACGCGGGACACCAGTTCGGTGGCTACTCCCCGCGACTGGGCGACGGACGGGCCCTGTTGATGGGCGAGCTCCCGGACGGTCGCGACCTGCACCTCAAGGGCTCAGGCCGCACGCCGTTCGCCCGTGGTGGCGACGGTCTGGCAGCGGTCGGGCCGATGCTCCGGGAGTACCTCATCAGCGAGGCCATGCACGCGCTGGGTGTGCCCACCACGCGGGCGCTGGCGGTGGTCGGAACCGGGGTGGCCGTGTACCGCGAGCAACCGTTGCCGGGCGCCGTGCTCGCCCGTGTGGCGGCCAGCCACCTGCGGGTGGGCACCTTCCAGTTCGCCCGCTCCACCGGCGACGTCGAGCTGGTGCGGAGGCTCGCCGACCACGCCATCGCGCGCCACTACCCGCAGGCGGCCGATGCGGAGAACCCGTACCTCGCGCTGTTCGCCGCCGTCCTCGACGCCCAGGCCTCCCTGGTGGCGCAGTGGATGCTGCTGGGGTTCATCCACGGGGTCATGAACACGGACAACACCACGATCTCCGGCGAGACCATCGACTACGGCCCGTGTGCGTTCATGGAGCAGTTCGACCCCGCCACGGTGTTCAGCTCGATAGACACCCAGGGTCGCTACGCCTACGGCAACCAGCCGCCCATCGTGCAGTGGAACCTGGCGAGGTTCGCCGAGACCCTGGTCCCGTTGGTCGACGACGACGAGAACGCGGCCGTCGAGACGCTGACCGCCTCGTTGGGGACGTTTCCCACCCGCTACCAGGAGGCCTGGACCGAGGGGATGCGCACCAAGCTGGGACTTCCCGCTGCGCTGGGCCGACCGGCCGGGCCGGGCGATCCGGAGGGGTCGGGCGATCCGGAGGGGTCGGGCGAACCCGGGTCGGGCGACGGGGCGGCCGGGTCGGATGCGATCGAGCCGCTGCTGGAGGAACTCTCGCGGCTGCTGACCGCGTCCCGGGCCGACTTCACGTCGTTCTTCCGCGCGCTCATCCCCGCGGCGGCGGGCGACACCTCGCCGGTACGCGAGCTGGTGGGGGAGCTTGCCGACGGGTGGCTGGCGAGGTGGCGTGCACTGGATCCCTCAGCCGAGATGATGGCGACCGCCAATCCCGTGTACATCCCGCGCAACCACCTGGTGGAGGAGGCGCTGGACGCGGCCACGGCGGGAGACCTCGGGCCGTTCACCGAACTCCTCGTCGTCGTCACCGATCCCTACACCGAACGTCCCGGGCTGGAGCGGTACGCGAGCCCGGCCCCGCCCGACGCCTCCCCCCACGTCACGTTCTGCGGAACCTAGGGCAGACGTCCGGGGGCTGCCCCGCCGCCGGCATGTGAGTGCGCTGGAGGTCGTGGCCGGTCCGGCCGCGGAGTATCCCCGCCCGGGACCACGCCAGGGGTGTCCGGGACGACGCCGGGGCTGGTCGGAGAGTCGGCGACCGGCCGCCCGCCGCTGCCGGAACTCGCCGTGAGCAGGACCGCCACGATCCCCAGCCCCATCGCGATGACCTGTGGTGCCCCGATACGGTCCCCGAGCATCGCCCACGCCCAGATCGCCGATACCGGAGGGGTGAGGTAGAGCAGCATGCTCGTGCGCGTGGCGCCGAGGGTGCGCAGGGCGAGGATGTACGCCCCGTAACCCCCGAGCCCGGCCGGGACCACCAGCCACGCGAGCGAACCCGCCAACCGGGCCGTCGGCTCGATCGCGATGCCGGTGGTGAGGACCGCGACGCCCACGCAGAGCGCGACCGCGCCGAGTCCGAGGGCGAGCGAGTGCCGACTCGTGAAGTGAACGGGGCCGGGAAGGGCGTTGGTCGCCAACACGAGTTATCAATGAAAACTTATTGACATGGCTACATAGCTGTCCTGCGTTCAGCGGACAGGCATGTCCCGCGCCAGGCCGACCCCCTGGATCGCGGACCGCCAGAGGGGTGGCCATCATGAGGATTCTCATCGCCGACGGCGAGGGGGCGTATCGCCGGTCCTCCGGGGTGATGGACGCCTTCGTCGACGACCTCACCTTCCGCCTCGGCGCCCGCGCCGCGGTCCGGGTGCGGTGGCCGGAGCCCGAACAGACCCGCCTCCACCGTCCGCGGAGCTGGGACGCCGCCTCGGCCGCCGGTGTGGCGGACCTGGCCCGG
>NZ_JAALEA010000174.1 GCF_014145145.1 Dietzia cercidiphylli | reverse complement strand
CCGCCGGCGTGGTGGCCGCGATTGTCAGACCCTCGGAGGTCGCCCGGATCAGCGCGCTGGCACGCGAGGTCGGCATGGACGTCGAGCTCGTCGACCCCTCCGGCCCCCGGGCCGCGCGCCTCCTCGACGACCTCTTCGGGCCGGAGATCGCGCCACCCCGGCGACGGCGGGAGTCCGCTCCCCCGGCGCGATCCCGACGGCCCGCCCAGTCCCGGGTGCACCGCCCCAAGAAGAAGCGACGGTCGTGAGCCCGCGGCGCCAACCCGCCGACCCGGTTCTGGTGCCCGAGCGCCTCTGGCGGGCGCTGGAGCGCCGGCACACCGAGGCCGTCGACTCGCTGACCACCGACCACCTCGAGCGTCGACGACGAGGCGAGCCGCACCCGGTCGCGGACTTCCTGTTCACCTACTACCGGACGAGCGTCGCCACCGTCCGACGCTGGCATCCCGGCCCGGGGATCATCCTGGAGAACGCCCACCTGACCGAACGGGCGCAGTGGCGCCACTACGAGCGGACCTCCCTGCGCGGTCGGTCCGGACTGATCGTGGATCCCACGTCCGTCCTGTCCCGATGCGGCCCCCGCCTGTCCCGCGCGCGCGAGATCGTCGAGGCCACCGCGTCCAGGCCGGGCGCACTGGGTTGTTTCGGCCTTCACGAGTGGGCCATGCTCTACCGGGGAGGCGACGATGCCGTTCGTCATCCCCGGGTGCCCCTCCGGGTATCTCAGCCACTGATCGACGACGTCGTCGACGGATCCCGGCTGCGGTGCACCCACTTCGACGCCCTCCGGTTCTTCACCGAGGCCGCCGTCCCCCTCAACAAGGACGTCCTCACCCGCGCCGAACAGGTCCGCAACGAGCAACCGGCCTGCCTGCACGCCGGTATGGATCTCTACTCGTACGTGGTGGACATGGAGGCCGGCGCCCCCGGCGAGCTCCTGGTGGACACGTTGGCCGCGGCCTTCGACGCCCGCGAGGTCGACATGCGGTCCTCGCCCTATGACCTGTCCGCCTGGGGACTCGACCCGATCCCGGTGGAGTCCCCCGAGGGACGAGCGGTCTTCGTCGCCCACCAGCGCGGATGGGTCGCGCGGACACAGGGGCTCCGCGCCCGGTACCTGGAGGCGGCGCGGGCCCTGGAGTCGACGAACCCCACCTGCCCGGCCGGCGCCGGACGACCGCCGGTCAGGCGGCAACCGCCCCGAACAGCCGCTGGGCCACCTCGGTGATGACGCTCCCGAGCTCGGCGTAGGCGTCGTCACCGGCCGTGGCCGTGCGGAGCACCAGACCCATCGTCCGGCCCGGTGCGGGCTCGACGAACCTCGCGACCCCGATGCCGGGGTCGCGGCTCTCGGACACCACGGCCGACTCCGGCACGATCATCACCCCCAGCCCCCCGGCGACGCACCTCACCGCGGTGGTCAGGGACGCCGCCCGCGACCCACCACGACCCAGGATCGGAGCCGAGACCCGCCGGCACAGGTCGACGGTCTGGTCACGGAGGCAGTGCCCCTCGTCGAGCATCAGCAGTGGGAGATCCACGAGGGCCTCGAGGGAGAGGCCCTCCTGCCCGGCGAGCGGGTGGTCGGCCGGGACGAGGAGAGCGAACGGTTCGGTGTACAGGGGCATACCGATGGCACCCGCGGCATCGGTGGGAAGGGCCATGATCGCGACGTCGATCGCCCCCGAGCGCAACTGCTCGAGCAGTCTGGCGGTCTGATCCTCGACGATCCGTGGCCGCAGATCCGGGAAACGCTCGGTCAGGGCGGGCAGCAGCCCCGGCAGGAGGTAGGGCGCCGCCGTGGGGATCACACCGATGCGGACGTCGCCCGACAGCGGCCCCCCGCTATCGGCGGCGATGTCGGCCACCGCGTCCATCGCGCCCACCGCGGCCCGTGCGAACGGGAGGAGCTGGTGCCCGACCGGTGTGACGAGCACCGTCCTGGTACTCCGTTCGACCAGGTGAACCCGGAGTCCCTCCTCCAGAGTCGCCAGGGCCTGGGAGAGCGACGGCTGGCTCATTCCCAGCTCCTCAGCGGCACTGCGGAAGTGGAGACGCTCCGCGACAGCGAGGAACACCCTGAGCTGGGTCACGCTCGGAACGAACCGCTGATTGGCCATGTCGATGAGTGTAGGACGATCAATAGCCCCACGTCGATGATTATTCACCCTCCCCTATGGGTGATCTTCACCTCATTAGGCTTTACCTCTCACTGCGCGTCGGGCATAGTCTCCCCTGCCCGTTCAAGAACGGCCCATAACCCAGGAGGATCACATGGCACTTCTCACCATCGGCGATCAGTTTCCCGACTTCGAGCTCACCGCACTCAAGGGCGGCGACCTCCAGCAGGTCAACGCCCAGCAGCCCGAGGACTACTTCGAGACGATCACCAACCAGTCGTACGCCGGCAAGTGGCGGGTGATCTTCTTCTACCCGAAGGACTTCACCTTCGTCTGCCCCACCGAGATCGCCGCGTTCGGCAAGCTCGACGAGGACTTCCAGGACCGCGACACGCAGGTCCTCGGTGGCTCGATCGACAACGAGTTCGCGCACTTCAACTGGCGCGCGACCAACGACGAGCTCAAGGGTGTCCCGTTCCCGCTCCTGTCGGACATCAAGCACGAGCTGATCCGCGCGCTCGGTGTCGAGAACGCGGACGGGGTCGCCGACCGCGCGACCTTCATCGTCGACCCGGACAACGTCATCCAGTTCGTCTCGGTGACGCCTGATGCCGTCGGCCGCAACGTGGACGAGGTCCTCCGTGTCCTCGACGCCCTCCAGTCGTCCGAGGTCTGCGCCTGCAACTGGCAGAAGAACGACCCGACGAAGAACATCAACAAGATGGACATGCTGCAGGAGGGCATCAAGTGACCATCGAGAACCTGAAGTCCGGGCTCCCTGAGTTCGCGAAGGATCTCAAACTGAACCTCGGCTCCCTGGCGCGCTCGACGGAGCTGTCGCCGCAGCAGCTGTGGGGGACCTTCCTGGCCACCGCCGCGGCGACCCGGTCCGAGACCGTGCTGTCCGAGATCGCCGACGAGGCGCGCGAGCACCTGTCCGACGAGGCGTTCAACGCCGCCCTCGGTGCTGCGTCCATCATGGCCATGAACAACGTGGCCTACCGCGCCAAGGAGTTCCTGGGCGACGATTACGCTCAGGTCCGGATGGGCCTCCGGATGAACATCATCGCGAACCCGGGGGTGGAGAAGGCCGACTTCGAGCTCTGGTCGATGGCCGTCTCGACGATCAACGGGTGCGAGAACTGCACCGCCGCCCATGATGACGTCATCCGCAAGGAGGGCATCACCAAGGAGCAGGCCTGGGAGGCAGTGAAGATCGCCGGCACCGTGGCCGGCGTCGCGCAGGCTGTCGAGATCCACGCCAACATCTGACGCCGTAGTCCGGTCAACGGACCCGGAGCCCCGTCGACACCGTCGACGGGGCTCCGTGCATTTCCCTCAGACCGAGCCGCGGGTTGACCCTCCCCAAAACGCCCGGACAGGACTAGGTTCGGAGTCAGGCGAGTGGAAAAACCTTTCACACCGATGCGAAGAGATCTGGAGATGCCATGACCACCGGAGGCACCCCGTCAGGAGACGGGTTCCCGAACGATCCGAACGGCACGGGCGCCGCGCAACAGAACTGGGGCGGACCGGAGTTCGGCGGGCAGGGGAACGCGCAGGGATTCGGCCAGGAGCCCTATCCCGATCAGGGCTACGGCCAGCAGGGCTACGGCGAACAGAGCTATGGCCAGCAGGGTTATGGCCAGCAGGGTTATGGCCAGCAGGGCTATGGAGGTCAGGACTTCGGCTACCCGCCCAACGGGGGCCACGGGTACGGGGACCCATACCCCCAGTCCGGCCACGGGGGCGGACCGGTGATGACAGGTAGGGTGTCCGCCACCGACGCCATCGGGGCCGGCTGGCAGATGTTCAAGAACAATCCTCTGCCCTGGGTGCTGGTCACGTTGGCCATGTTCCTCGCCAACGGCATCGCGAGTTCGATATCCAACTCTCAGTCGATGTCGGTGGCGTTCCTGGGTTCCATACTGACGATCGCCGTGAGTTTCCTGTTCCAGGCTTTCGTCATCCGGGGCGCGCTACTGGAGGTGGACGGCCACAAGCCGGAGATCGGTGACTTCTTCAAGTTGCACAACTTCGGGGCGTTCGCCATCGCGGCGATCCTCGTGGGAATCGCGACGACCATCGGCTTCGTCCTCCTCATCATTCCCGGACTCGTGGTCGCCTTCTTCCTGTACTGGACCCTCCACTTCGTCGTGGACCGCAACATGACCGCGATCGACGCCATGAAGTCCAGCGTCAACGCGATCAAGTCCGACGCGGGAAACCTGTTCGCTCTCGCAGTGCTCAACATCCTCGTCGTCGTGGCAGGTTTCCTCGCCCTGTTCGTCGGGCTCCTCATCGCGATCCCCGTGGCCACCCTGGCCTCGGTGTTCGCCTACCGCACCATCACGGGCCCGAGCGAGTTCTCGCGGATGGCGACGAGCACGGTCTGACCACCGCGTCACTCGCGCTCGCGGCTGACGGACACGAGCTGGGCAGACGACGGCCCCCGGCGAACTCGCCGGGGGCCGTCGTCCATCCGAGGTGATGCCGTATCGGTCGTGCGTGTCAGTCGTGCGTGGTGGGTTCCCGGACCTCCGCGGGCTCCCTCTCGTAGACCATCGCGCGCCGCACCGCCCAGATCGTCGCCGCGAACGCCAGCAGCGCGAGCGGCCAGCCCATCGCGATGCGGGCGGCCCCGAGCCAGTTGACCTCGTCGTTCAGATAGAGCGCGTACTGTAGCACTGCGCGTATCGCGAAGAGCCCTGCCCAGATCCACGTGGCGACGGCGTACCACCGACGCGCTTTCGGGTGACGGCGCCAGGACATCCCTTTTCCGTCGAGCAGGCCCCAGATCACCCCGACGAGTGGCCACCGCGCGAGCGCGGACAGGGCGAACACCCCGCCGTACACCGCCTGCGTGATGATCCCGTAGAGGAAGTATCCCTTTGCGCTTCCGGTGCGCCAGGCGATCAGGACACCGATCGCGACCCCGAAGAAGCCGGAGATCGCCGGCTGGGGGTTCTCCCGTCGGACCAGTGACCACGCGAGCATGGCGACCGCCACCCCCAGCGCCGCCCAGATCGCCACCGTCAGTCCCCAGAAACCGTTGACGGGGACGAAGGTCAGGATGGGGATCGACGAGTAGACGAGGCCACGGACCCCGCCCATCTGCTCGAGCAGCGAGGCGTCCGGGTCACCGAACGCGGATTTCCGCTTACCTCCCGTGCTCTCCGGGGGGACTTCCCCGGTGGACTGCTCGCCGGCCCGCTCAGACTCGGTCACACTTCTCCTCCGCGTATAGCGCGCGGTTGCCCGCTGAGCAATTCGTACCGTGGGTTGAACATGATCTTCTGGCCGGACCGGACGCCGATGCGCCCGGTCACCTTGACGAAGCGGCCAGTGTCGATACCCGGGATCGAACCACGTCCCAGCCAACACACGTCCACCGCACCCGTGCCGTCGTACACCTCGGCGGTCACCCCGAGGAACCGCTCTCCCCCACCGGACAGGACTGTGCGCACGCGCCCGGCCAGGGTGACCATCTGCCCCCTCTGGGCGTCCTCGACCGGCGAGCAGCCGATGCCCTGTACCGCACCGGCCAGGTCCACCGCGTCGAGCGACTCAAGCGGCGCGGTCAGTCGAGCTGAGAGACCACGGAACATCCGCGTGACGGGCATGGCTCCCCTCTCAGCACGTCGGTCGGTCAGAGATCGTCGGTGGAGCGGAGCCGGTCCATGGCGCTGCCGTCCCTGCGGGGCCGGGAATCCGGCTGCTGGGGTTGTTCCCGGGAGGGGTTCCGGCTCGAGCTCGGGGCCGGGGATGCCGGTGCTGGGGCCGGGGATCCCGGTGTCGGGGCCGGCGGGTTCTGGGGCCGGGTCTGCGCGGCCCCCTGACCCTGTTGACCTGCCGCCATCTGCTGCTGGTAGGCCTGCGCCTGCTGCTGTGCCGCCAACTGCGACTGCGCCTTGACCAGCGCCTGTTGGATCTCGTCAGGGATGGTCAGCGGAAGCACCTCCCGGACGGGCATCGGTCCGTCGCCTCGGTTCACCAGGAGATGCTTGAAGACCTCCCGGCCCTCCTCGGCGGCCTGCTCGGCCAGCTCCGGGGTGGCCATGATGCGTACCTCGGCGGTCCACCGGTGCCCGTCGACCCCGATCGCGCGGAACACCGCCCCCGGCATCGCGGCCACGAGTTCGCGCCCCCACGGACCGTCCTCGACGGTCACCTCGGCGCCCTGACCCTCGAGCTGCTCGCGCATGGCGACGACCATGGTCCGCCACTGCCCGGCCGACTTCGGCGCGGCGAAGGCGCGCGGGATCACCCGCGACACGGTGGTGACCACGTGGAACTCCGGCTGACCGTTCGGGTCCAGCGCGACGTTCAGATCGCGCCCCTTGGGGACGCCGATCACCAGGGAACCGAGGTCGAGGTGTCCGTACCCGAGGTCGGTGTAGTACCGGGCCACGTCCCCGACCGACGAGCGGTCATGCGGACCGGTCGTGGACGGTGCGGAGTCCGTGGGTTCCCCGGGGGTGGCGGCGTCGCGGTCCCCGGTCACCGACTTCTTGCGTCCGAACATGGTCGAATCCTCTCCGCGTGCGACCCGGTCCCGGTCGGGACCGTGCCTCTTGACGCTACCCAACGTGGTGTGGTGCCGGTCAGGTCAGGCGGTGGTGACCTCCGGTCGAGCCGTGGCCCCGCTCTCCCCGGTCGGTCTGGTCGAGCTCGTCGACCTCCTGCACGTCCCAGAGTTCGACTCTCTGGATGATCAACTGTGCGATCCGGTCACCTCGTCCGATGTGAACCGGTTCGGACGGGTCGAGGTTGACGAGGTTGACCTTGATCTCGCCGCGATACCCGGCATCGATGGTGCCCGGGGCGTTGACGATCGACAGTCCCGCCCGTGCGGCGAGACCGGATCTGGGGTGGACGAGCCCGGCGTACCCCTCCGGGATGGCGACGGCCACCCCTGTGCCCACCAGCGCACGATGCCCGGGTTCGAGTGCGCAGTTCTCGGCCGAGAACAGATCGATGCCCGCGTCGGAGGGGTGGGCGCGGGACGGCACCGGAAGACCGGGGTCCAACCTCCGTAGCCGCAGCGGTCCGCGTGATCCGGACGAGTGGTCGGGGTGGTTCATGGCTGGCCGCCCTCCTGCCGGGTGGAGCCCGGGTGATGGATAGTCTTGATGTCGTGACCGAAGAAGATCTCCGACCGTCGCCCGACCGGGTCCCGCGCCCTGTTCACTCGGAACGACTCCGGGTACCGGGATGGTGGTGGGTGCTTCTCGCCGCCATCACCGTCCTCGTGGCCGCCGTGGCCTCGGTACTCGGCGCGCCGTGGTGGCTGTGGCTGCTCACCGTGGTCGTGCCCGCCCTGTTCGCGTGGCTCTTCGTCACCGTCGGTCGCGAGCGTATCGAGGTCGAGTCCGACGGTCAGGGCGGAGGGACCCTGTACGCGGGCCGCGCGCGTCTGCCCTTCGAGGCGATCTCGCGCAGCGCCGTCGTGCCCGCGACCGCCAAGCAGGCCGCGATGGGGCGCCAACTCGATCCGGAGGCGTTCGTCGTCCACCGCGGTTATGTCCCCACCATGGTGATCGTCGTCCTGGACGACCCGCTGGACCCCACGCCCTACTGGCTGATCAGCACCCGTGACCCGGAAGGACTCGCGGCGGCCCTCCCGGACAACCACTACAGCTGAGCGATCAGCCCGCGCAGTCCACGCAGATCGGCAGTCCGTCCCTCTCCTCGGCGAACCGGCTCCGGTGATGGACGAGGAAGCAGTCTCCGCAGGTGAACTCATTGTCCTGCTCGGGAACCACACGGACCGTGAGTTCCTCTCCGGAGAGATCCGCCCCCGGGAGTTCGTAGGACTCGGCGGTATCCGTCTCGTCCACGTCGACCTCGCCGGTAGCCCCCTCCGCCCTCCGGGCCTTGAGTTCCTCCAGCGAATCACCGGCCAGCTCGTCAGCTTCGGTCCGGCGGGGTGCGTCGTAGTCGGTTGCCATGTGTCTCTTCTCTAGCGGTCAGGTGGCGAGGGGCGGTCGGTTCGATCGTGGACCGACCGGCGCACGCATATTAACGGAAACTAGCAGGGATTTCATCCGCGCTTCCGGACCGTGTCCCCACCGGGACGCCGATTCCCCGACGATTACAGTGGTGAGGCGGACCCGGACAGGGCTCCCGCACCGTGACACCTGCAGGAAGGACCCTCATGGTCGTCCACCTCAGCGCCCAGGCGACACCCAGTCCGACCCCCACTCGGGGGATGGGACGACTACGCAGCCCCTACGTGCTGTTCGTGGTGGCCACGCTGGTCCTCGGGGGTCTGGTGTGGGCTTCCGCGCTCATGGGCAGCGATGCGGCGACCCAGGCCGCCGCCTGCCCCGTGACGCCCGCGGCGGAGGAGGCCGGACTGCGGGAACAGCCCGCCGGCGCACTCGACTCGGTCGAGCCGGCCCTGTTGGCGGACACGCGGGTCCGGGTGCTCAACGCCAACGGCCAGAGCGGTCAGGCGGGAGCGGTCGCCGCCCAACTCGCCGAACGCGGATTCCAGCCGGCGGGAGCCGACGCCACCGGCAACGACCCGATCTACGCCCAGGACCTCGAGTGCCACGGGCAGATCCGCTACGGCGAGGCCGGGGAGGCGAGCGCGAGGTCACTGTCCCTCGCCGCGCCGTGCATGCAGCTGGTGTCCGACGGGCGGGCGGACGAGTCCGTCGACCTGGTGCTGGGGACGATCTTCTCGCGACTGTCGGACTCGGCGGAGAGCGTGGGGGCGCTCGACGAGCTCAAGGTGGGACGTCAACCGATCTCCGCCGAGCTGGACGCGGCGCGAGCCGTCAACTGCTGACCGCGCCCCCGAGCGCCTCGATCGCGGACAGGAACTCCCCCGCCACACCGGGTGCGGCGGCGGCAGTGGGGACCTCGTCGTCGTGGGAGACCCTCACCACCGCGCCGGCCTCGGCGGCGATCAGGGCCCCGGCCGCGTGATCCCACGGCTTGAGGCAGCGCTCGTAGTAGGCGTCGATCCGGCCGGTGGCCACCATGCACAGGTCCAGGGCCGCGGACCCGCACCGTCTGATGTCACGGATCCGCGGGAGGAGCTCCGCGACCACCCGCCCCTGTTCCGCGCGGACGTCGGAGTCGTAGGAGAACCCGGTTCCCACGAGCGCCATCGACAGGTCGTCACACGCCGACGCCGTCAGTTCGGTGAGCGTGCCCGTGGCGGACCGGAGGCTCGACCCGCGGCCGAGCCCCGCGGTCCAGGTCTCGCCGGTGACGATGTTGTGCACCGCACCCGCGAGGACCACCCCGTCGACCTCCGCCGCCACCGAGACGGCGGTGAAGGGGATCCCGTAGAGGAGGTTGACGGTTCCGTCGACCGGATCCACCACCCACCGCACGACCCCCCGTCCCGGGGCGGTCGCCTCCTCGCCACCCTCCTCCCCCAGGACGCGGTCGCCGGGCCGGGCGGAGACCACCTGCGAACGGAGGTGCTCCTCCACGGTGGTGTCGATGACGGTCACCGGGTCGGTCGCAGAGCTCTTGGCACGCGCGTCGAGCCCGGTGGAGCCGAACTGCTCCACCATCCGCCGGGCCACGTCACCGCCCGAGACCGCGAGCCGACCCGCGAACCGCCTCAATTCGTCGACGGTGTCCGCGTGGGTTGATCGCGCGACCCCTCCGTCCGTCTCCTCCGACATGTCGGCTCCCCTCGTCGTCGTCCCCGATTGGACCGGCCCACGGTGGTACCGGACAGATACGCTGACGAACGGGCGCTCGTCGCCCCCATCGTGCCCCGTCGGTCCGGTGGACTCCAACCGCAGCCGTGACCCTCACGGCCCGTCACCCGGGAGCCCGAGATGCCCACCCCCACACCTACCGAGAGCACCCAGGCGCCGGCCTCCTCCACCGGCCTGGGGGTGGACGTCGGCGGCACAGGGATTAAGGCGGGGCTGGTCGACCTCGGCACCGGGGAACTCCTCGGCCCCCGGTCGACACGTCCCACCCCGCAGCCGGCGACCCCGGACGCGGTCGCCGGGGTCATCCGCGCGATGGTCGACGAACTCGGATGGGACGGCCCGGTGGGGGTGGCTCTCCCCAGCGTCATCCACGACGGCGTCGCGAGGATCGCCCACAACATCGACGGCTCCTGGGTCGGCTGCGACGTGGTCGCCCTGTTCGACAGGCACCTCCCCGGACGCTCGGTGGTCATGCTCAACGACGCCGACGCGGCGGGTGTCACCGAGGTGCACTACGGCGCCGGTGAGGGGGTGGACGGCCTGGTGGTCCTGCTGACCTTCGGCACGGGGATCGGATCGGCACTGCTGCTGGACGGCCATCTCGTCCCCAACACGGAGTTCGGACACCTCATGGTGGAGGACATCGCCGGCCGGGGTTTCGACGAGGCCGAGCACCTGGCCTCCGCATCGGTACGTGCACGGGACGGACTGACCTACGAGGAATGGGCGCCCCACGTGTCCAACGTCCTGCGATGCCTCGAGGACCTGCTCTGGCCCCGCGCATTCGTCCTGGGGGGCGGGATCAGCGAGGCCGCCGAGGAGTGGTTCCCGCTCCTGGAGAACCGCACCCCGGTTCGTGCGGCCATCAGACGTGGCGATGCCGGGATCATCGGGGCGGCGCTGTACTCGGCGGCGCGCGACGGCCTGGTCGATCTGGGGTCGACACTGTCCCCGGGCAGCTACTGACCCCTCGTCAACAGCGCCTGATGCGACCTCCGGGCGGGTTCCTCGTTACAATGGCGCAGGCCGGGATCACCTACCGGCCGGGGACGGGCCCGGTACCGCAAGGCGGACGGCTCGAGTGTCGGCATACGATGCGGCATCGATCCCCGTTTCCCATCGATTCACCGGTTGTGAAGGGGCGTTTGTGGCAGCCACGAAGACCACCAGTTCGGATCCCGCGATGAGCGGCGATCCGTCGGACACCGAGGTCACGGGCGAGGCCCCCGCCAAGATGACCGCGGCGAGCAGGACACCAGCGAAGAAGGCCGCGCCCGCCAAGAAGACGGCGGCGAAGAAGTCGGCCCCGGCCAAGAAGACCGCGGCCAAGAAGACCGCCGCGAAGAAGACCGCGGCCAAGAAGACCGCCGCCGCGGGCGATCCCGCGCTCACGGACACCGCTCCGATCGACGACGCACCGGTCGAGGCACTCGAGGTCGAGCCGGACACCGCCGAACTCGAGGACGTCGAGGTCGATGTCGTCGACGTCGATGACGCGGAGGCCGACGAGGAGACCAAGGAGGGTCCGACCGCCAAGGACAAGGCGTCGGGTGACTTCGTCTGGGACGAGGACGAGTCCGAGGCCCTGCGGCAGGCCCGCAAGGACGCCGAGCTCACCGCCTCGGCCGACTCGGTCCGCGCGTACCTCAAGCAGATCGGCAAGGTCGCCCTTCTCAACGCCGAGGAGGAGGTCGAGCTGGCCAAGCGTATCGAGGCCGGCCTCTACGCCACCTGGTTCATGGCCCAGGTCGTCGAGCGTGGCGAGAAGCTCACCACCGCCCAGCGCCGCGACTACAAGTGGATCGAGCGGGACGGCGTCCGCGCCAAGAACCACCTGCTCGAGGCGAACCTCCGGTTGGTCGTGTCCCTGGCCAAGCGCTACACGGGCCGGGGGATGGCGTTCCTGGACCTCATCCAGGAGGGCAACCTGGGTCTGATCCGCGCCGTCGAGAAGTTCGACTACACCAAGGGCTACAAGTTCTCGACCTACGCGACCTGGTGGATCCGCCAGGCCATCACCCGCGCCATGGCCGACCAGGCCCGCACCATCCGCATCCCGGTGCACATGGTCGAGGTCATCAACAAGCTCGGGCGCATCCAGCGCGAGTTGCTCCAGGACCTGGGCCGCGAGCCCACCCCGGAGGAGCTGGCCAAGGAGATGGACATCACCCCGGAGAAGGTGCTGGAGATCCAGCAGTACGCCCGGGAGCCCATCTCGCTCGACCAGACCATCGGTGACGAGGGCGACTCGCAGCTCGGCGACTTCATCGAGGACTCCGAGGCCGTGGTGGCCGTGGACGCGGTGAGCTTCACGCTGCTCCAGGACCAGCTCCGCTCGGTGCTCGACACCCTGTCCGAGCGCGAGGCGGGCGTGGTGCGGCTGCGCTTCGGCCTCACCGACGGACTGCCCCGCACGCTGGACGAGATCGGCCAGGTCTACGGGGTCACGCGCGAGCGGATCCGCCAGATCGAGTCCAAGACCATGTCCAAGCTGCGCCACCCGTCGCGGTCCCAGGTGCTGCGCGACTACCTGGACTGATCTCCCGCCGGTCCGGTACCCCGGACGAGCCCGGGCCCCGTCGATGTCGACGGGGCCCGGGCTCGTTCGCATGCTCATCCGACAGGGACGGCGAGGCGTGGTTCTGAGCCCCTTCCAGCGTCCCCTTCCAGCTGCCCCTACCAGCTACGCAGCAGCGAGATGCGTTCCCGGATCTGGTCGGCCGAGGCCATGGGCACCGGAGGACCACCACAGGAGTTACGCAGCTGCGTGTGGATCGCTCCGTGGGACTTGCCCAGACGGCCCGAGTACACGGACACCAGCGTGTTGAGTTGGCGCCTCAGATCCTTCAGCTCGGCCGCGGAGGCCACGCGGGCGGCAGCCGCAC
>NZ_JAALEA010000173.1 GCF_014145145.1 Dietzia cercidiphylli | reverse complement strand
CCCCCGCGGCCGCGGGCACGCCGTCGGGTGCGGGCGTGCCGTCGGGTGCGGGCTCCGGTCGGGGCACGTCGAGGGAGTACGGGTCGGCGCCGGCGAACGGGTTCGGGGCGAGTCCGACGTACCCCTCGACACCCGCCATCCGGTTGCCGAACTCGGTACCGAGGAGCATGGTCTCCGCCAGGCGCGGCATCGTCGCGTCAGCGTGAATGTAGAGGTTGGCGTAGTCCCCGCGCAGGAAGTTGTCGATACCCGCCTGCGGGAACGGGAAGGTGATCAACGAACTGAGCACCCGGGTCATGTCACGCCCGGCGTTCGCCAGCCCCTCGAGCACCGGGGTGAGATCGCGGAGGTTGTCCACGAGATCCTGTCCGCCGCCCGCATCGATGACCTGGTTGGCCTTGTTGCCGAAGTCGCCGAGCGAGACCAGGGCCGTGGTCAGCTGCTGCTTCTGATCATTGATCAACGTCAGCGCCTCCGGCATCTGGGCCAGGGCCCGGGCGAGGGTGTCGTTCTGCTCGTTGATCTGTCGCGACAGACGGTCGAGCCCCTCCATCGCGGCGATGATGTCGGCACGCTGGTCGTCGAGTCCGCTGACGGTGGTGTCCAGCTGCGTGAGGACCTCGTTGGCGTCGATCTCGCGGCCGTCCAGGGCGGTGTTGAGCTCGGTGGCGATGGTCTCGAACTGGGCCAGGCCGCCGTCGGTGAGGACGACCGACAGCGCCGACAGGGTCTGCTCGGTGGTCGGGTAGACACCGGCGCGGGCCAGCGGGATGACGTCACCGTCCGCCAGTGTGCCCTGCGGGTCGCCCTCCGGCGGCGGGAAGAGCTCGAGGTGCTGGGAGCCCAGGAGGCTGGTCTGCCCGATCTTGGCGTGGGCGTTGGCCGGGAGCCTGACCTCCTCGTTGAGGCTGATCGTGACGATCGCGGTGTAGTCCTCCACCCGCATGGCGGTGATGGAACCGACGTTGACATCGTTGACCCGCACCGGGGAGTTGCGGGTGATGGTCGTGACGTTGGGCATCTCGATCGTCACCTCGTAGGCACCCTCACCCTTGCCCTGGGCCCCGGGGAGCGGAAGGGAGTTGAGACCCTGCCACGAACACCCGGCCCCCGAGAGCAGGACCACCGTGCCGAGCGCGCCGACCGCCCGCAGGCGGGATCCGGATCCGTTGCCGAGCATCAGGCACCTCCCGTCACGAGCAGGGTGTCGGTGAGGTTGTCCCCACGGTTGACGACGTTGACCAGCGGGTCCGGGCGGTCCGACACCGGCTGCACACCGGGCGGGGTCCGGGTCCCGGGCTTCTGGGAGTCCCAGATCTGGTGGGGCTCGGCGGTCGGGGTGATCGGCGGGGTGACCGCGCCGTACGGGTAGTTGGAGGTCAACGAGTTGAACAGCGGACCCATGTACTCGGCGCACAATTGCGCATCGGACTCGGCGGTGTTGTTGGCCAGGCCGGCGATGGCGCCGCAGATGAAGTTGGTCGGGTTGGCCATCTGGTTCATGGCCAGGACACCGGTGAGCACACCCTGGTACGGCCGGTAGATGTTGTAGAAGTTCGACATCGCCGTCGGCCCCACGTGCAGCACGCCCTCCAGTTCCGCCCGGCGGTCGCGGACGACCTCGGTCGCCCGGCCCAGCTTGTCGACACCGGTGGTGACACGGTCGCCGTGGTTCTCCAGGAACCGGTTGATGTCCATCACCGCCAGATCGAGATCGCGCAGGGCCGCATCGATGTCCGCGGTCTGGTCGCCCAGCACCTGGGAGACGCTGGCGAGCCTGCCGCCGAAGGAGACGATCTGATCCTCGCTCTGGGACAGAGCCGTGACGAAGAGCTGCAGGTTCTTGAGGGTGGTGAAGAGGTTCTCCCGGCCGTCGGACAGCAGCGACATGGTCTGCGAGACCTCGTTCAGGGCGTCCCGGATCTCCGCCCCGTTACCGTCGAACATGGCGTCCGCGGAGTCCACGAAGTCGCTCATCGGCCCGGTCTGCTCCCCCTCCTCGGGCCCGAGTGCCGACGAGAGTTTCATGAGTTGGTCCTTGACCCCGTCCCACTCGACCGGGACGGCCGTCCGCTCGACGGGGATCGTCCCGCCGTCGGGCATCTCCTCCCCACCGGTGAAGGCGGGGGTGAGCTGGATGAAGCGCTCGGCGACGAGGGACTGCGCGACCAACAGTGCGTTGGCGTCCGCCGGGATGGCGACGTCGCGATCGACCTCCATGGTCACCTTGGACTTGCCGTCCTCGGTGGCGATGTCGGAGATGCTGCCGACTCGCACACCCAGGACCCGCACGGTGTCGTCCTCGTAGACACCCCGGGTGGACGGGAAGTAGGCCGTGATCGTCTTGGTGCGGGCGGTGAAGAACCACACCGCGCCCACGACGATCGCGATCACGGCGAGCAGCGCCACGACCTTGGCCGCGGTGGAGGACAGGAGTCGACTCATCGGGGCAACCTCTTCTCGCCCCAGCCGGGGTGCTCGTCCATGAACGTCAGCTCGGGAGTACCCGGCATGGTGGGTTCACGGACCAGACCTGGTTCAGGCTGGACGCGGTCGTCGATCAGCGGCATGACGTCCCGGAGGATCGTCTGCTGGTAGTGGCCGAGGGACAGGTTGGATATGTAGGCGTTGAACCACGGGCCGGAGGCGACGGCGTCGCCGAGCGCCGTGGAGAAGGGGACGATCCGGCGCAGGCCCAGGTCGATGTCGTCCTTGTTGCGGATCAGTAGATCGGAGACCTGCTCGAGCTTGTCCAGGGCGGGCCCGAGTTGGGCCTCGTTGTCCTGGACCAGCCCCGACAGCTGACGCGCGAGTTCGTCGATGTTCATGATGAGCTCGCTGAGAGCACGACGCCGCAGGTCGAGTTGTGTGAACAGGGTGTTGCCGTCGACCATGAGCTGGTTGATCTGGTCGCTGCGCCTGCCCAGCACATCGGTGGTACCGGCCGCCTTCTCGAGCAGTTGTCGGACCCCCTCGTCGCGTTCGTTGAGGGAGCGGGACAGACGGGTGATCCCGTCGATCGCACCCCGGACCTCGGGAGACGACCCCTCCATGGTCTCGGCGAGAACGGTCAGGGCCTCGTCCACCTTGTCGGTGTCCATGGCCTCGACGGTGTCGCTGAGGTCGCCGAGCGCCGACGTGAGCGAGTACGGGACGGAGGTCCGCTCGATCGGGATCGTGTTGTCCTCGAGATCTCCCCGGCCGTCCGAGAAGACGCCGAGCGCGCGGCGGCCGAGAATCGAGTCCGTCTTGATCTGCGCGGAGGTGTCGGCACCGAGTTCGACACCCCGGTTGATGGCGAAGCGCACCCTCACCCGGTCACCGTCCAGCTCGATCTTGCGGACCGTCCCGACATTCATCCCGGCGACCTGGACGTGGTCCCCGGTGTCGAGACCCGCGGCGTCGGCGACGTAGACGGTCGCGTCGCGCATGCCGTTGACGTAGGGGATGCGGTCGTAGTTGAGGGAGATCCCCATCAACGCCACGGCGCCCACTGCTCCCCACACGCCGAGCTTCTTGGGATCGCGGTCTCGGAACCGGAGTTGACCGCGGGGCGCCTTGGGGGGCGCCTGGCTTGAATCGTCACTCATCGGGGAAGGCACACCGTCCCGTCGTCTGCTCGTACTGCGGCATGTAGAGCCCCTGCCCGGTGGCGGGGTCGGTGATCTGCACGATGTTGCCGCACAGGTAGAACTGGAAGAAGCTGCCGTAGACGCCCAGCCGACCCATCTTCTCGAAGTCACTCGGCAGTCGGTTGATCACGTCCTCCACGAAGGGCTCGTCCTCGTTGATCAGTGTCGCCACCCTGTCGAGCTGCGCGACGTCCTCGCGCAGGGCCGGCCGGACATCCGCCAGGAGGGTCGTCATGTTGGCGCTCGCGTCGTTGAGGCGCGAGACCGACTCACCGATCGGTTCGGAGTTGGCGGACAGCCCGGAGACGAGCTGCTGGAGGTCGTCGACGATCGAATCCACATTGTCCTGGTTGTCCGCCACCGTGGTGAGCACTCCGTTGAGGTTGGTGATCACGTCGCCGATGAGCTGATCGCGGTCCGCCAGCGTCTGTGTCAGGGATGACGTCGCGGCGAGCAGGTCCTGGACGGTCCCCGACTCCCCCTGGAACACCTTGACGATGGACTCGGAAAGCTGGTTCACCTGGCCGGGATCGAGCGCCTTGAACAGCGGTCGGAACCCACCGAGGAGCGCGTCCAGATCCAGGGCCGGCGATGTCTGGGACAGCGGTAGCGTCCCGCCGACCTCGAGCGGGGACTGGTCACCCTCCCCGCGTTTGAGTTCCAGGTACCGGTCCCCGGTGAGGTTCTCGTAGCGCACCATCGCCTCGGTGCTGGTGTGGACCACCTGGTCCCCGGCCACCGAGAACTCCACGGCGGCGGTGTTCCCCTCCGCCAGTTCGATGCTGGCGACCGTGCCCACCTCGACGCCGGCGATCCGCACCTTGTCCCCCGGTTCGAGACCGGAGACGTCGGTGAAGGCGGCGTTGTAGTCCTCGGTGTCACCCGACCGGTACTCGCTGAAGACCACCACCAGACCGATGAGGACCAGCGCCATCACCGTGGTGAACAGCGTCAGCTTCACCACGGTGGCGCGGAGGTCGCGCGCTGCCGCGCGCCCCGCGCTCACGGGGTGCCCCCGTCCATGCCGAGCATGACCTGCAACAGGGTCGGCGGGGCGGGTACCCCGGGGACGGTCGGACGGAGCGGACCGAAGAGCGGCGCGGGGCGAGAGGTGAACACGTCGGGCATACCCTCCACGGGGTTGGAGCCGGTGTCGGTGACGACGAACGGGGCGTGGACGTCCGGGTCCGGGAACGGCAGTCCGTAGCAGTTGGGCCCGGTGCTGGCGTTGACCTTCGGGAGGTCCTTGGGGTACTCGTACGCGCGCGCACCCTGCTGGAAACCGGCCTTGAACACGAGGCCCGGCTGGTCCTTGCCACCGAAGGCGGACATCGCGCCCTCGACACCCTGGTTGAGCCCGACGATCAGACAGGTCAGCATGGGCGAGTACTCGGCGAGCAGGCTGGTGGACGCCCGCAGGTCCGACAGTGTCTTGACGAGCTCGTTGCCGTTCTCCGACAGCAGCCGCTTGCCGGTCTCCCCGGTTCCGATGCTGGAGGCCAGCAACTGCTCGAACCGGGCCTGGTTGTTGACCACATTGGCGCCGACGTCCGTGCCGGAGTCGAGCAACCGCATCAGGTCGGGCGTGACGTCGGCGTAGAGGTTGGCCACCCGGGACCCCTTGGCCAGGTCGCGCTGGAGGGTCTCGATCTGCGGGTTGATCTCCTGCAGGTAGTCGTTCAGATCGGTGATCGTGCGCCCCACCTGCTCGCCCCGGCCGTCGACAGCGCCCGAGATGGCGCCCAGCGTGGCGTTGAGCTTCTCCGGCTCGATCGCCTCCAGCAGGACGGTGAGGTCCTCGAAGAGGGTGTTCACCTCGGTGGTGACGTTGGACGTCTCGACGACGGCCCCGGCCTCGAGGGCCGTCGGGGCAGGGCGCGCCGGGGGTTCGAAGTCGACCGACTTGGCTCCGAAGACCGTATTGGACCCGATCGTCACGACCGAGTTGGCCGGGATCGCCTCGAGAGCGGCGGGATCCACCTCGATGTCGAGGGTCGCACCGTCGAACTCCTGGCGGATGTCGGTGACATTGCCGATCTCGACGCCACGCGAACGCACCTTCGCGTCGGCCTCCATGACCAGACCCGCGCGATCGCTGCGCACGGTCAGCGGCACCCGGTCGTCGAAGGCGCGCACGAACATCAGGAGCGAGAGCGCGACCACGACGACGATGAACAGCGCCAGGCTCGCGGCCGCGATGCGCCTGGGCACCGCGTCGCTCTGACTCACCGTCCTCGCCATCTGTGTCTCCTATCCCGACAGGTTGAAGTTGCCGTCTCCGCCGTAGATCGCGAGGGAGACGAGAAGGGTTACGGTCACCACGGCGATGAGCGAGGTGCGGACGGCGTTTCCGACGGCGGTGCCGACTCCGGCGGGACCGCCGGCCGCGTTGTAGCCGTAGTAGGTGTGGATGAGCATGATCGTGATGGCCATCGCGATGGCCTGCACGAAGGACCACAGGATGTCCGTGGGGATGAGGAACGTCGAGAAGTAGTGGTCGTAGACGCCCCCGGACTGTCCGTAGATCTCCACGGTCGCGAACCGGCTCGCCAGGAACGAGGCGATGACGGCGAGGGAGTACAACGGCACCACGGCGATCATCCCGGCGACGATCCGCGTGGAGACGAGGTAGGTGACCGAGTCGATCGCCATCACCTCGAGTGCGTCGATCTCCTCCGACACGCGCATCGCGCCCAACTGGGCGGTCGCACCGGCCCCGATTGTGGCCGCCAACCCGATGCCGGCGATCACCGGGGCGGCGATTCGCACGTTGATGAACGCCGCGAAGAAACCGGTGAGCGCCTCGACCCCGACATCCGTGAGCGACGAGAACCCCTGGACGGCGATCACGCCGCCGGTGGCCAGGGTGAGGAACCCGACGATCACCACGGTGCCGCCGATCATCGCCAACGCGCCCGTACCCATGGCGATCTCGGCGATGAGCCGCAGCGTCTCCTTGCGGTAATGCGTGAGCGCCCGCGGCGTGGCCAGCAGCGCTCGCCAGAAGAACAGGGCGATGCCGCCGAAATCGTCGATCCTGCCGACGGTGTGGTGCCGGGCCCGCGCGAGGCGCGGGAACCGGGTGGTCTCGATGACGGTCACCTCACGCCCCCAGGACCTTGACACCCACGGCGGTCACCACGGTGTTGACGACGAACAGCGCCATGAACGCGAAGACGACGGTCTCGTTGACCGCGTTGCCGACCTCCTTCGGACCACCGCGGACATAGAGCCCCTTGTAGCAGGCGACCAGCCCGGCGAGCATCCCGAACAACCCGGCCTTGACCTGCGCGAGTATCAACTCGCCGAGGCCGGTGAGCAGCGTGATGCCGTTGACGAAGGCCCCCGGGTTGACTCCCTGGAGCAACACTGAGAAGAGGAACCCGCCAAGGATGCCGATGGTGCACACCAGCCCGTTGAGCAGGAGGGCGACGAAAGTCGACGCCGCGACCCGGGGCACCACCAGGCGCTTGACCGGATCGATGCCGAGCACCTCCATCGCGTCGATCTCCTCGCGGATGGTGCGCGCTCCGAGGTCTGCACAGATGGCGGTCGCGCCTGCGCCGGCGACGATGAGCACGGTGACCATGGGGCCCACCTGCGTCACCGCGCCGAGAGCGGCTCCGGCGCCGGACAGGTCGGCCGCGCCGATCTCGCGCAGCAGGATGTTGAGCGTGAAACTCACCAGGACCGTGAAGGGAATCGCCACCAGAACGGTGGCCAGCATCGAGACGCGGGCGATGAACCAGGACTGCTCGACGAACTCCCGGCCCTGTCGCACGATCGTCGGGAAGGAGACGAAGGTGTCCAGCGTCATGGCGACGAAGTCGCCGATCCCTCTGAGCGGCGCATCGATAACCCTCGCCATGGCGCCCCCTCCTGTCTTTCATCCCCCGGGCCACGCGCGATCGGCCACCGTGGCCTGGACTACCCCGGCCTGAACAAGTGACCGTTTCGTGTGATCCCGATTACACAGTATCTAGAACGCGTTCTATCTGGCAAGGGCTTCCCCATCCCCCCGACCGGTGCCCCTGCCAGCTCGTGTCGGGGGAATCTAACACGCCCGACACACCAATAAGTCGTCCCCGGCGCGATCGATGTCGATCACGCCGGGGACGGGCCCGCCACTCAGAGCTTCATGATCTCCGCAGCGGAGAAGGACTTGCCCTCCGGGCGGCCTGACCAGTGCCCGGAGATCGCATCCGCGAACTCGCGACGGTCCCATACGCCGCCCTCTGCGTCGAACCTCTTCTCCACGACGGGCGCCTCCACGAGCGCCACCATCCCGCCGTATACCACGAACAGCTGACCCGTGACGTCCGCGGCAGCGGGCGAGGCCAGGTAGGACACGAGGTCCGCGACCCGGTCCGGCGAGAGCGGATCCGGCCCTTCGGAGGGGTCCCAGGGCTCGAAGACCGCCTCCGTCATCCCGGTGCGACCGCGCGGGGCGATCGCGTTGGCGGTGCAGCCGATGCGCTCCAGCACCCGCGACGCGGACAGCGTCAGCGCGGTGATCGCGGCCTTGGCCGCGCCGTAGTTGGCCTGGCCGGGCGGGCCGAAGAGCCCCGCCTCCGACGAGGTGTTGATGAGCCGGCCGTAGACCGGCCCCCCGGACTTCTTGCTCTCCTCGCGCCAGTGGGCGGCCGCATTGCGGGTGAGCAGGAAGTGACCGCGCAGATGCACCTTCACGACCGCGTCGAAATCCTCGTCGGAGAGGTTGAACAGCATCTTGTCGCGCGTGATCCCGGCATTGTTGACCACCACGTGCAGCCCACCGAGCTTGAGGGCCTCGGCCACCATGGCGTCGGCGGTCTCCCGCTCGGAGACGTCGCCCACGACGAGTGCCGCCTTGGCTCCGGCCGCCTCGATGTCCGCGATCACCGCGTCTGCGGCTTCACCGGCGCGGATGTCGTTGATGACCACCGCGGCCGCGCCCGACCTGGCGAGCTCGACCGCCTCGGCCGCGCCGAGACCCGAGCCGGACCCGGTGACCACGGCGACCCGCCCGTCGAGTGAAAGGTCCGCGTCGAGCTTCTCCCGACCCATCCCCGCGGTCACTCCGCGGCCTTCAGCGCGGCCATCGGGCACTTCTCCACAGCCTTGAGTGCGCGCTTCTGCAGGTCCTCGGGGACCTCGTCGACGATCACACGCACGACCTCGTCGTCGTCGTTCAGCTCGAAGACCTTCGGCGCCAGGCCGACGCACACGGCCTGCCCCTCGCAGCGGTCGGGATCGACTTCAATCCTCATGCCGTCCTCCTCGGTCGCACCCACGGCCACCATGGCCGCGAGATGGTTGGATACTATGTGAGACACGACACTAGAACGTGTTCCACTCACCGATGAGCTTAGGGCATATGGACATCACCTACACCACCGACCAGGAACGTCTGCGCGGGGAGTTGCGCGAGTATTTCTCGGCACTGATGACCCCTGAACGACGCGAGGCCTTCACCTCCACCACCGGCGAGTACGGGCACGGCGACGCGTACCGCGAGATCGTCGCGGAGATGGGCCGAGACGGCTGGCTGACACTGGGGTGGCCCGAAGAATTCGGCGGGAAGAACCGGCCGATGATCGAGCAGCTCATCTTCACCGACGAGGCCGCGATCGCCGGCGTCCCGGTGCCGTTCCTCACCATCAACTCCGTGGCGCCCACCATCATGGCGTTCGGCTCCGACGAGCAGAAGAACTACTTCCTGCCCCGGATCAGCCGCGGTGAGCTGCACTTCGGCATCGGCTACTCCGAGCCGGACTCCGGCACCGACCTCGCGTCGCTCCGCACGCGGGCGGTCCGCGAGCCCGGGACCGGTGAGCACGAGGGCGGCGAGGTCTACCGGATAAACGGTCAGAAGATGTGGACGTCGCTGGTGGCGTACGCCGACTGGATCTGGCTGGCCGCGCGCACCGATCCGGACGCCAAGCGCCACAAGGGCATCTCCATGATCATGGTGCCCACCGACGCCGAGGGCTTCTCGTGGACCCCGGTCCACACGATGGCCGGCCCGGACACCAGTGCCACCTATTACCAGGACGTGGTGGTCCCGGCGAGCAACCTCGTGGGCCCCGAGCACGGCGGCTGGCCGCTCATGACCAACCAGCTCAACCACGAGCGCGTCGCCCTGACCTCGGCGGGGCCGCTGCAGGCCTCACTGCGGCAGGTCGTGCAGTGGGCGCGCACCACCCGCTCGGCGGACGTCGGCATGCCCGGGGACGGCACCGTCATGGACAACGAGTGGGTGCGGACCCACCTGGCCCGCGTCCACGCGATGGCCGAGTACCTGGCCCTGCGCAACTGGGAGATCGTCTCCGCGGACACCGCCGCGCCCACCCGCATCGCCGCGTCGGCGACCAAGGTGTACGGGACCGAGACGGCGTGCGAGGCCTACCGGTTGCTCATGGAGGTCCTCGGATCGAGCGGCTACCAGCGCTCCCACTCCCCGACCGCCGCCCTGCACGGGCGCATCGAGCGCCTCCACCGATCGGCGCTCATCCTCACCTTCGGGGGCGGCACCAACGAGGTGCAGCGCGACATCATCGCCACCGCCGGATTGGGGCTGCCCCCGGCGCCACGTGTCGCCCCCGCGCCGTCCGCCAGCACCGCCCGGAAGGAGCGCTGACATGGATTTCTCCGTCGACGACACCACCGCGGAGCTGGCCGCCCTCGTCCGTGACATGGGCGAGCGTCTGGTCACCGACGACTCCCTGCGAGAACTCGACGCCCGGTTCGGCCCCGGCACCGAGTCCGGCGGAACCGACCGCGACACCGCCCGGTTCCACGCCCGATACTGGGAGGAACTGGTCCGGGCCGGCGTCCCGGCCGCCCTCGCCCCGGAGTCGATCGGCGGCGCCGGGCTGGGGGTGATCGGCGAGGCCCTGGTCCTACGCGAGTTGGGCCGGGTCGTCGCCCCGGTTCCCCTGTCCCCCGCGATACGCGCGGCCCACCTGCTCGAGGCGGCCGG
>NZ_JAALEA010000172.1 GCF_014145145.1 Dietzia cercidiphylli | reverse complement strand
GTCGAGTTCGCAGGATCTACAACTCAGCAGCTTTGACTTTACATAATGTAGATTATCGGCACTTAACCAGAAGGCTGATAGCAGTGGGCCCTGCAGCGATGCTGTCGATCGTGCCGCCCGGTTGTCGGGCCCGGCGCCGCGTGCTTCTGTCGGGCTGTTCCGGGTCGCCCCGCTCATCGGCTGAGGTCGCCACCATATCGACGCTGTCTCCGCCCATGTCGTTCGCGACGGCCGACTCCGTCGTGGGGTGACGCCCTGTGGGTGGCCTGGCCCCGAGGTGTCACCCGGTACCGCCGGGCGTGGACTCTGGCGGGCGGAACCAGTCAGACGGGTGGAACCCGACCTGACGGGTTAATCGCCGGCTCTTCGGGGCGGCACCGGGGCGGCTGGCTGGCTGCGCTCACAACGTCACAGTGACGTTTCCAGGGGCACTCCCCGTGTTGCCGGGTGACGTTCCCCGAGCTATCGAGGTCGCCCCGCGCCGGCGGGTACGGGCGGCCGCCGGTGATCCCACGGCACCGCCTGCTCGAGCTGACCGGCGAGGCGCAGGAGCATGGATTCACCCCCGAGCTGTGAGATGAACTGCACCCCCATGGGCACGCCCTCCGGGGTCCGGTGCAGAGGCAGCGAGAGCGCCGGTCGGCCGGTGAGATTGGCCAGCTGGGTGTACGGGATCCAGTTGAGGTTGTTGTCGATCATCGATTCCACGAGCCCCGAGCGTCGCAGCAGGCCGGCTGTCCGGGTCTTGAGTAGCCCGGTCGCCGCACGGTGTGCCAGTCGAGGGGTGTCCAGCGCGCCGATATGCGGCGGCAGGTCGGCCAGCGTGGGCGTGACCAGGAGGTCGTAGCCGTCGAAGAAGGCCGACAACCGCCGCACGTGCTCGTGTCGACGCATCACCGTGTCGACGTACTCGACACTGCTGTGCGCTCGTCCGAGGGCCGCCATGATCTGCGTGTCGAGCTCGAAGTCACCGTCCCGGCACCCCGTGCGCCGCTTGGCGTCGTCGACCTGCCACGCCAGGACCACGAACCAGGTGGCGAGGAAGTCGCGGGCCAACGCCAGGTCGTCGACCGGTTGCTCGGTGAGCATCTCCACGTCATGACCGAGGTCGGACAGCGTCCGTGCGGCCGCCTCCACCGACGCCAAGGCCTCCGGGTGGGGCTCGGAGTTGATCGAGGATGCGGTGCACACACCGATCCGCAGCCGTCCCGGATCCTGACCGACCTGGGAGAGGAAGCTCTCGGTGGGCACCCCGGGAAGGTAGGGTCCGCTCGGCTCCCCGCCCGCCAACACATCGAGCATCGCCGCGGAGTCGCGGACGGAGCGCGAGATCACGCCGTTCGTCGCAGCACCGTGCATCGCCTCTCCGACCGACGGCCCCATGGGGACCAGGCCGCGGCCCGGTTTGAGCCCGACCAGGCCGCAGCAGGCGGCCGGGATGCGGATCGAACCGCCGCCGTCGCTGGCCCCCGCCACGGGGACGACACCGGCCGCGACCGCCGCGGCTGACCCTCCCGAGGAACCTCCGGGCGTCCTGCTCGCATCCCACGGGTTGCGGGCGGGACCGAAGAGGTCCGGTTCGGTGATGCCCTTCGCGCCGAACTCCGGGGTGTTGGTCTTGCCGAAGATGACGAGGCCCGAGTCGAGCCAGCGCTGTACCACTGTCGAATGCTCGGCCGCCGGGATACGGGACAGGGGCCGCGAGCCTCCGCTGGTCGGCACCCCGCGGTAGTCCTGACCGAGGTCCTTGATGAGGAAGGGAACGCCGGCGAAGGGGCCGTCGAGCGGCCCCGCCACCCGTTCCCGGGCCCGGTCGTCCATCCGCTGGACGATGGCGTTGAGGTGCGGATTGACGGCGTCCGCCCGGTGCAACGCGACCTCGAGCAACTCGCCCGCCGTCACCTCTCCCGACCTGACCGCGTCGGCCAGGCCCAGGGCGTCGTGGCGACGATACTCATCGATGTCCATGGGTTGTGAGTGTATCCAGAGGCCGTCCGCCGGGACGGGTGAGCGCGAGATGCGCCAGACTCGGGGTATGACAGAGTCGACGTTCCCCCGACCCCTCCGGGCCGCGGTATGCCTCGTGCTCGCGATCGCGACGGGCGCGTGTGCAGGGCAGTCCGGCGATCGCTCCCCGTCCGCGTCGATCCCCACAGATGGGTCGCGGAACCTGACCAGCCACTCGACGGTGATGGACGACCTGACCCGGACGTGGACGGTCTACCGTCCCCCGGCGGCGGAGGGCGATCCCTCGGCGCCGGTGCTGCTCGTCATCCACGGGACCGGGGACACCGGCTCGGGGATCCGCAACGGGATAGGCCCCGACCTGGAGCGCCTGGCCGACGAAGAGGGCTTCGCGATCGTCTACGTCGACGGCCACGAGAACAACTGGAACGAGTGTCGGAGGGAGGGCGACTGGCCTGCGAAGGAAGAGGACCTCGACGACGTGGGGCTCTTCCGGGAGGCCGCCGGGTCGCTCGGGACGACCGGTCCGGTCTACGCGGTGGGCTTCTCCGCCGGCGGGCACATGGCCATGCGACTCGCCCTCGAGGCGCCGGACCTCGTCGACGGCGTCGCGGCGGTGGCCGCCAATCCCCCGACCCGGGAGAACCTGGACTGCGGGGTCGGTGGCGAGCCGGTTCCGATCATGTTTGTCCAGGGGCGGCAGGACCCGATCAACCCGATCGACGGTGGCGAGGTCCGCGTGGGATCGGGCCTCGCCGCGCAGTCGCGGGGTGAGGTGTTGTCCGCCGTGGACGGCGCCGAGTGGTTCGCCCGACACAACGGGGTCGCCGCTGCCGGGTCGTCCCCGTCGGTCAGTCGGGACGGGGACGCCGAGACGATCACCTGGGAGGGCCCGGATCCGGTGCGCCTGGTGATGGTGGACCGGGTGGGGCACTCCTTCCCCACCCTGTCCGGCAGGTGGGGCCGCGACGGTGGGGCCCGGTACGACGCGCCCGGCGAGATCTGGCGGTTCTTCTCCCCCGGCCCGCCGTGAGGACGCCCGGTCGACCCGCCTCACCCGGGCCGCCCTGACCGCACCGGTGCCGGTGGTCAGCCGCGCCGGCCGCGCCACGCTCTCCATGCCCCGGTGGACCACAGTGCCCACGCCACCAGGAGGGGCTGGAAGAACAGTCGGATGAGGCGGGCGCGGTCGGTGTCCAGTCCGAAGGCGGCCGTGCCGGTGACGTACTGCGAGATGTTGCCGGGGAAGATCGCCACGACGAAGCCGGCGGTGACCCACCCCACGGCGGGCCGGAACCTCGTCGGCGCCAGGATGAGGGCGGCGCCCAGTCCTATCTCGACGACACCGGAGGCCAGCACCACGAAGTCCGGGTCCAGGGGCACCCAGGTGGGCACCTGGGCCTGGAACTCCTGCCGCATGGTGGTCAGGTGTCCCACGCCGGCGCCCAGCAGTGCGGCGCCGAGGGTCCAGCGTCCCAGGTGACGGATCACCTCGCCGGCCCGGCCCGGGCGTCGTGTCATCCGGGTGCCGGTGCGTCCGGCCGGTCGCGTACCTGGGGTGTGCTCCATGACAGAAGTATTGCGCACAACTCAATTGTGCGCAATCGAATTCTGCGGGACAATGGGGAGATGGACGCCGATCTCCGCCTCGACCAGCAGGTCTGCTTTGCCCTCTACGCCGCTTCCAGGGCGTCGACAGCGGCCTATCGGGAGGCCCTGGCCTCGGCCGGGCTCACCTATCCCCAGTATCTGGTGATGCTCGCCCTGTGGGAGGAGGACGGTCTGACGATCCGACAGCTGGGCGACCGGATGCTCCTGGACTCCGGCACCCTCTCCCCGCTGATCTCGCGGATGGAGGCCGCCGGACTGGTGTCGCGTCACCGGGCGGGAGGGGACGCCCGGAGTGTGACCGTCGTGCTGACCGACGCCGGGCACGCCCTCCGCGACGAGGCGGGCCGCATCCAGTGCTCCCTGTTGGAGAAGCTGGACCTGCCGGCGGAGGACCTCCTCGAGCTGCGTCGACTGGCGCGGAATGTCGTGGCGGCGCTGGAGCGTGCCGACGCGACGTGAGTCCGGGGCGCCGCCGGGCCCCGGGTGGGGTCAGCTGTGCCGAGCCGGATCCGGCCGCGGAACGTTCTGCAGCCTGAGTTGGCCCCTCGCGAGTACCGTGCCGCTCTCGGACTGGCGGATCACCACGTCCCACAGCTGCTGACCGCGCCCCTGGAACAACGCTTCCGCGCTCACGTCGACCCGCCCGCCGGTCGACGCCCGCAGGAAGTCGGTGCCGTTGTGGACGCCGACCGCGATCTGGCCCCGGTCGGCCACGGCGGCTCCGGCGCCCGCGCCGCCCGCGGACTCGACGATGCTGGCGTAGACACCCCCGTGGACGGTCCCCCACGCGGTGAGGTGGTCCTCGCCCAGAAGCGCATGGCCCCTTAGGCTCGTCGCGGTCACCTCGTCGATGACGAGCCCTGAGGCTCGGACGAACCTGCTCGCGTCATCGGAAGAGGCATCGGGGAATCCGTCGGAGGTGGTCATGAGTTCTTTCTACCCGCACCCGATCACTGCTCCGCGGCGCTCGCCACGGGTTGGCGCAGTATCGTCCGCAGCCGAGCCGGTTCGGTCTTGCGCGCGTCGGAGAGATAGATCTCGTGGTGGTGCCCCGAGGCGATCAGGCCGCGACCGGTGATGGCCTCCTCGTGCATCCGGGCGATGACCGGACCCTCCGCGTCGTACGGTCCGACGTGCAGGGTCTGGACGGCCGGGCCCTCCGCGAACTCCTCGAGGCGGACCCGGTCCACCGCGACGTGAGGCTTCCTCCGGGTCACCGTCTCCACGGCGGAGGCCACCATGTCCTCGGTGACCCAGTCCGGCTGCCAGATCATCATGGTCCACGCCCAGGCGTCCTTGTCCCGCGCGGTGAACACCCCGAGGTCGTCGGCGTACCAGAGACCCTCGAGCGGGCCGACGGTGTGGACTCGCCCGAGTTCGACCCTGGCCACCGCCCGCACCGCATAGGAGCACGTGTACAGCGCCTCGAGCACCTTGCCGTAGTCCGCGGAGGTGTTGGGGTTCCCCGAGCCGTCGGCCGTGAGGAATCGCATCGGTGGTACCTCGACCAGGTCGAACCTCGCGACTGTGCCGTTGTAGAGGTCCCTGCGCTCCCGTTTGATGTCGAAGGTTCCCACGTCTCACCCTTCCCGCAGTTCGTCGATCTGCCGGCGGTACACCTCGGTGAGGTCATCGATGTACGCGCGATCCCACCTCGGCGTGATGTGCTTGCTGCAGTTGGCGTCGGCGGCCACGAGATCCACGACGATCGCCCTCTCGACATGCCCGGTGTAGGTCCTCTCCCCCATCGAACGCAGGCGCCCGATCAGGTCCGGGTCCCGGTCCGGTTCGATGACCCGGGCGTGACCGAAAACCTTGAGCCTGGCCCGGGTGGGATAGTCCACGAAGAGCAGACAGACGCGCCCGTCGTGGTCCATGTTCCCCACGGAGACGTACTGACGGTTTCCGCGGAACTCCAGCCACGCGAGAGAGGTGTGCGTCAGGACGTGGACGAACCCGGTGGGTCCCCCGCGGTGCTGGACGTACGGCCACCCGGACTCGGTGACGCTCGAGAGGAGGAAGTGGTCGGCGCGCCGGATCAGCGCGGAGTCCGTGCCCTCCAGGGCGAATTCGCCGGTCTCCGTCGGCCTGGTGACGCCCGTCGACTCCTGCCGTGCACGGGCGGCGGGACCGAACGCGATCTCGGGATATCGGTTGGTGGGCATGACCACGACCCTAGTCCGCCGTACCGGACCGTCAACTCTGATTGACGCGCCCGGTGCTGTCAACGTAGGTTGACGAACGAGGTGAGAAATGTGAACACGACCTATGACGACGCCGACGACCACGAGGAAGACACGCCGAACCCGGTCGCCCGCCTGGCCGCGATCGCGGAGGCGAGGGCGGCGCTCGCCCGGGAGGAGTCGGCGGCGGTCCGACACGCTCGGCTGCACGGGTTGAGCTGGGCGGAGATCGGAGTCGTCCTCGGAGTGAGCAAGCAGGCACTGCACAAGCGGTTCGGTAAGGCGGGGTGATCGCCGGTACCCCTCACCCGATCGCGGGCTCGACACCCTCCGCCACGTACCGCGCGAGGTGCTCACCGGTGAGCGTGGACCGGGCTGCCACGAGCTCGGCGGGCGTGCCCTCGAACACGACGCGGCCGCCACCGTGGCCGGCCCCGGGACCGAGGTCGATGATCCAGTCCGCGTGGGCCATGACGGCCTGGTGGTGCTCGATGACGACGACGGACCTGCCCGCGTCCACCAGCCGGTCGAGCATGCCCAGCAGGTTCCGGACGTCGGCCAGATGCAGGCCGGTGGTCGGTTCGTCGAGCACGTAGACCTCCGCTTTGTCCGCCATCTGCGCGGCCAGCTTGAGACGTTGCCGCTCCCCTCCCGACAGCGTGGTCAGCGGTTGTCCCAGCCGGACGTAGCCCAGTCCCACGTCGCGGAGCCGGAGCAGGATCTTGTGCGCGGCCGGAATCCGCGCCGGTCCCTCGCGGAAGAACTCCTCTGCCGTGGCCACCGACATCGCCAGGACCTCACCGATGTTGCGCTCCCCCAACCGGTACTCCAGGACCTCGGCCTGGAAGCGCCGGCCCTCGCAGTCGTCGCACGTCGTGGCGACCCCCGCCATCAGACCGAGATCGCTGTAGATCACGCCCGCCCCCTTGCACGTGGGGCACGCGCCCTCGGAGTTGGGGCTGAACAGGGCGGGTTTGACCCCGTTTGCCTTGGCGAAGGCCTTCCGGATGGGCTCGAGCAGCCCGGTGTAGGTGGCCGGGTTGCTGCGGCGGGACCCGCGGATCGCGGCCTGGTCGATCGCGACCACACCGGGACGTGGGGAGACCGACCCGTGGATGAGCGAGCTCTTCCCGGAGCCGGCCACGCCGGTCACCACGCACAGCACGCCCAGCGGGATGTCGACGTCCACGTCCCGGACATTGTGGGCGGTCGCGCCCCGCACCTCGAGGTGGCCGGTCGCCCTGCGGACCCCGTCCTTGAGCGTCGCGCGGTCGTCGAGGTGGCGGCCGGTGACCGTGTCGCTTCCCCGGAGGCCGGCGACCGACCCCTCGTAGCAGATCTCGCCACCGGTGGACCCGGCACCGGGCCCCAGGTCCACCACGTGATCGGCGATGGCGATGATCTCCGGCTTGTGCTCCACCACGAGGACGGTGTTCCCCTTGTCACGCAGCCGCAACAGCAGGTCGTTCATCCGCTGGATGTCGTGCGGGTGCAGACCGATCGACGGCTCGTCGAACACATAGGTCACGTCGGTCAGCGCCGACCCCAGGTGTCTGATCATCTTGACGCGCTGCGACTCACCACCGGAGAGCGTGCCGGCCGGCCGGTCCAGGGAGAGGTAGCCCAATCCGATCTCCACGAAGGAGTCCAGGGTGTGCTGCAGCGCGGCGAGCAGCGGGGCGACCGATGGTTCGGAGACCCCGCGAAGCCACTCGGCCAGGTCGGTGATCTGCATGGCGGAGGCATCGGCGATGTTCAGTGCGCCGATCCGCGACGATCGTGCGCCCTCGTTCAGGCGGGTGCCGTCACACTCCGGACAGGTGGTGAACACCACGGCTCGCTCCACGAATGCCCGGATGTGCGGCTGCATCGCCTCGACGTCCTTGGCCAGCATCGACTTCTGGATCTTCGGGATGAGCCCCTCGAAGGTCACGTTGATCCCGTCGGCCTTGATCTTGACCGGTTCCCTCCGGAGCAGGTCGTGCATCTCCTGTTCGGTGAAATCGCGGACTGGCTTGTCCATGTCGAAGAAGCCGGACCCCGCGTAGATGCGTCCGTACCACCCGTCCATCGAGTACCCGGGTACCGTGATGGCCCCCTCGGCGAGGGACCTGGACCGGTCGACCAGAGCGTCGACGTCGAAGTCGGACACCGACCCACGCCCCTCGCACCTGGCGCACATCCCGCCGGTGATGGAGAACTCCGCCTTCTGCCGGGTGCCGTCCGCCTTCGTCAGGATGCCCACCCCGCTGGCGGACGCGACGTTGAACGAATACGCCTTGGGTCCGCCGATGTGCGGCTCCGCCAGTCTGCTGAACAGGATGCGCAGCAGGGCTCCGGTGTCGGTGGCCGTGCAGACCGTCGAACGTGGGTCGGACCCCATGCGCTCCTGATCCACCACGATGGCGGTGGTGAGGCCGTCGAGGAGGTCCACGTCGGGGCGCGCGAGGGTGGGCATGAAGCCCTGGAGGAACGCGCTGTAGGTCTCGTTGATCATCCGCTGGGACTCGGCGGCGATCGTGGCGAAGACCAGTGAGCTCTTGCCGGAACCGGACACCCCGGTGAAGACCGTGAGCCGTCGTTTGGGCAGGTCGACGTTGATCGACTTCAGGTTGTTCTCCCGCGCCCCCCGGACGCGGATGACGTCATGGGAATCGGCGATGTGCTCACTCACGGGGCGTCTCCTCGCTGGGGTGTCTGCGGACAACCGTAGGTGCCGGACACCCCGCCGGGGAGGGATACCTCAGTCGCGGTTCACCTCAGTCGTTCGGCGCGCCGGGCAGCGTCCACCAGGTCACCGGACATCCGGGCCAACTCGGTGGCGTCCTCTCCCTCGAGGATCGCGGTGCGCAGGTCCTCGCACGCGCACCTGAGCTGGAACATCCGGTCCATGAGGTCCGTCGACTCGGCTTCCGAGAGCACCACGGTCCCCTCCGGCAGTTCGCGGACCCGCAGAGACTGCCGTTGCTCGTAGGCGCGCTGACGACACGACCGGCGGCAGTACCGTCGTCGTCGGCCCGTGTCGCCCTCGTCCACCGGACGCCCGCACCACGCGCACGAGGCCTCGCCCCGCCGAGGCGGGGGTTGAGCGGCGGGGGCGTCGGTGTCCACGGAGGTCAGGGTACCGAGACGGTCCCCGGCTGGCCTGCTGCCCTATCCCGTGGGAACATTTGGGGGGTCACCTGGCGTTACATCACCAGGAACACGGCAGCGTCGTGTCGCAGGCAGCTGGACAGACGGACGAACACGGTAGAAGGAGTTCGCATGGCAGATCGAGTCCTCAGAGGCAGCCGCCTCGGTGCGGTGAGCTACGAGACCGACCGGGACACCGATCTCGCGCCCCGGCGGATGGCCAAGTACCAGACGGAGAACGGCGAGGTGTACGAGGTCCCGTTCGCCGATGACGCCGAGATCCCCGGGACCTGGATGTGCAAGAACGGCCAGGAGGGCCAGCTCATCGACGGTCCGGCGGTCGAGGTCAAGAAGGGCAAGCCGCCGCGTACCCACTGGGACATGCTCCTCGAGCGTCGCTCGCTCGACGACCTCGAGGACCTGCTCAAGGAGCGGATGGACATCCTCAAGAAGCGTCGGCGCGCCGGCGCCCGCTGAGCATCCTGACGCCGGGCATCACGACCCGGCAAGGACGCCCCGGCCCCCTCACGGGGCCGGGGCGTCCTGCGTCCAGGGGTGCCAGGTCGGCTCCGGAGGGCGCCGGCTCAGCGCCGGACGAGTGACGTCAGTTGACGGCGCCGCTTCTCCCAGCCCCAGCGGGCCACGTTCACGGCGGCCTCCCGGAAGATCGACTCGCTCATCTTGGACTGCCCGACGGTGCGCTCGGTGAAGGTGATCGGGACCTCGACGACCGTGCCCCCGGAGTTCAGCAGCCGCCAGGTCATGTCGATCTGGAAGCAGTAGCCCTTCGACTCGATGGCCTCCAGGTCCAGGCGCATCAGTGACTCGCTGCGATAGGCCCGGAAGCCGGCCGTGATGTCCCTGATGCCCACGCCCAGCATGATCCGGGAGTAGACGTTGCCTCCGCGGGAGATCACGTGGCGCTGCCACGGCCAGTTCTCCACGCTGCCGCCGGGCACGTAGCGCGACCCGATCACCAGGTCCGCGCCGGCGTCGACCGCCGCGAGCATCGCGGGCAGCCGCTCGGGCGGGTGGCTGCCGTCCGCGTCCATCTCCACCAGCACGGTGTAGCCGCGCTCCAGGCCCCAGCGGAATCCGGCGATGTAGGCGGCCCCGAGTCCCTGCTTGCCCGGGCGGTGCAGGACGGTGATCCGCCCCCGCGCGTCCTGCGCGGCGAGCCGGTCGGCGACCTCCCCCGTGCCGTCAGGGCTGTTGTCGTCGGCGATGAGGACCGCCACGTCGGGAGACGACGCGAGCAGACGCTCGACGACGCCCGGCAGGCTGTCTCGCTCGTCGTAGGTGGGGATGATCACCAGGGTCCGCGCGGACGCAGCGGCGGGCGGAGGCGCCATCGGATCGGTCACTTACGTCTCCTCGTGCTCGGTCGCGGGTCGCTGCCTGGTGCGGATCAACGCCCATCCCAGGCCGACGAGCCCGATGAGACAGCTCACCATCTGCGGAATGCCGCCCAGTCGGGTTGCCATCGTACCGGCGGTCCCCAACTCGACCTGCGCCGCCAGTGTCGCGGGCTCGAAGATCCCGGTCTCCTGGCGCACCTCACCGTCGGGGCCGATCACCGCGCTGACCCCGCTCGTGGCGGCGATGAGGACGGGGACGTGGTGCTCGACGGCCCGGACCCGCGACATCGCGAGTTGCTGGTAGGTCATCGGGGATCTGCCGAAGGTCGCGTTGTTGGTGGGCACGGTGAGGATCTGCGCGCCGCGGGCGATCGGTTCACGGGCCGCGGCGTCGAAGGCGATCTCGAAACAGATGGCCACACCGAGGTCGATCCCGGCCGCGGTGATCAGCCCGGTGCCGTCACCCGGGACGAAGTGCCCCGCGGTCCGGGCGATCGGGAACAGCGCTTCCAGCGGCGCGCGGAGGGGCAACCACTCCCCGAACGGCTGGATGTACTTCTTGTCGTGACGGTCGACCACCGGACCGGCGGCGGAGTCGGACGATCGTCCGTCCCAGACCAGGTAGGAGTTGGTGGCCTCGGGGCCGTCCCCGACCGGCAGGACGGTGCCCACGAGGATCGGGGCGTCCAGGCGCCGGGACAGGGAGGTGATCTGGGCGCCGGCCAGACGGTCGGCCAGGGGCGAGATGTCGGAGGCGTTCTCCGGCCACAGCACCAGGTCGGGCCGGGCCGCCGTGCCGGCCTCGATGTCGTCGGCGAGCTCCGAGGTCACCCGGAGATGGTTCTCCAGGACCGCGCGACGCTGGGCGTTGAAGTCCAACCCGAGGCGGGGGACGTTGCCCTGGATGACGGCGACGTCGGCCGTCTCCCCCGGTGACCCGGTCGTGGTGTCGACCGCGGCGACCGCGACGAGTCCGACGGTGACCAGCGGGACGGCCAGCAGCCCCGTGGCGGCGCGCAACGGCTGGCGGCGGCGCGCGACCAGCAGGACCGTGAGCCCGATCGCG
>NZ_JAALEA010000171.1 GCF_014145145.1 Dietzia cercidiphylli | reverse complement strand
CGGCGCTACAGCTCGCGCTGATCAGTCGCGGAAGTAGCTCATCAGGCGCAGGATCTCGATGTACAGCCAGACCAGGGTGACGGTCAGGCCGAGCGCGACGCCCCACGCCATCTTGTTGGGGGCACCGGCGCGCACGAGGCGATCGGCGTTGTCGAAGTCCAGCAGGAAGCTGAACGCGGCCAGGCCGATGCACAGGAGGCAGAAGGCGATCGCGATCGGGCCGCCGTCGTACAGCGGGTTGGAGCCACCGGTGAAGAAGCTCAGCAGGATGCTACCGAGCGCCGCGAACAGCACGCCCACGATGGCGGCGGTGAGGAACCGCGTGAACTTGGGGGTCACGCGCACGGCGCCGGTCTTGTAGACGAACAGCATGCCCACGAACACACCGATGGTGCCGAGGATCGCCGCGCCGACGGCACCCAGCACGCCACCGCCCTGCAGGTCGGCGGTGAACAGGTAGGTCGCCGCACCGACGAACAGTCCCTCGAGGGCGCCGTAGGTCAGGGTCACGGGGGCCGAATCCATCTTGCGGCCGAACGTGGCGACGAGCACCACGACGAGACCGCCGATACCGCCGATGAGCAGCAGCGGGAACAGCAGGCCGGGGTTGATGCTGATCATGTAGAACGCGATCACGCCCACGATGCTGAGCAGACCCAGGGTCGTGGCGGTCTTGGTGACGACGTCGTCGATCGTCATGGGCCGCGTGTCCGCGTCGAACTGCGGATGGGCCTGGGGGGCGCCGTACCCGGGCTGGGCACCGAAACCCTGCTGGCCGTACTGACCCTGCTGGAAGCCCGCGCGTCCGGCACCACCGAGGTGGGTGGCGCCACGCGCGCTGTCCTGGGACAGGGAACTGAAGACCGGATTGCTGCTCGTGCGCATCGAGGTCCCTTCGGATTGTCGGGGAAGGTCGTTGATCGAGAGTCCCCGCCGGGTCACCGACGAATCACTCGTACTGGTCAACGCGCGGGCCCACCTGAGTGTTCCCCGCGTCGACCCCCATCCTGCCCGACCGGTCGGACGTCCCGCGCACCAACCCTTTAGC
>NZ_JAALEA010000170.1 GCF_014145145.1 Dietzia cercidiphylli | reverse complement strand
CCCACCCTGACCCGCCGGGAGGCGCTGGCCGGGGCCGGTGTGGTCGCCGCCGCGGGCGCGGTGGGGGTCACCCTCCTCGCCGACCCCGCTCCGGTCTGGGCCACTCCCACGCGCCCGGTCGCCGACGACCTCGACGTCTACGTCCTGGTCACCGACGGCATGCGGCCCGACGAACTCAACCCCGTGCAGGCCCCCACCCTGCACCGGTGGGCCTCGGAGGGGACCAGGTTCACCGACGCGTCGTCGGTGATGATCGCCGAGACGCTCCCCAATCACGCGGCGATGGTCACCGGGGTCCTGCCCGAGCGCAACGGGGTTCCCGCCAACTCGATCTGGGACCACGCCGCCGGCACCGACAGGACGCTCGACCGGCCTGACGATCTCCGGGCGCCGACCGTGCTCGACCGGATCCGCACCGAGGCGGGCCTGACCACCGCGAGTGTCCTGAGCAAGGACTACCTCCACGGACTGTTCGGCGGGCGCGCGAGCGTCCAGTGGGCGCCGTTCCCGCTCGTCCCCATCACCGACCACTCCCTCGACTGGTTCACCATCGAGGCCCTCAAGCAGACCATCACCGACCACGCCCCCCGGATGATCTTCGTCAACCTCGGCGACATGGACCGCTTCGGACACATGGACCTGTCCGGGACCTCACTCCGCCTGGCGCGCAACCAGGCGGTCGCCAACTCCGACCACAAGCTCTGGGACCTCGAGCAGTTCCTCCGCTCGACCGGCCGCTGGGAGCGCTCGGTGGTCATCGTCCTGGCCGATCACGGGATGGACTGGTCGGAGCCGCTGAGACTGATCAGCGCGGCTGGTGCGATCGAGGCGGACGCCGCGATCCGTGGGCGCTTCGGGATCGCCCAGAACGGCGGGGCGGACACGTTCGCCTACCTCGGTCCCGCTCACGAGCGCGACGCCTCGCTGCGGCGACTGCGTGAGGTCGTGGGCGCGCTGCCGGGGGTCAACCGACTCTACGATCCGGCCGAGCTCTCGCTGGGTCGACTCGGCGGTGACCTGGTGGCCACGTGCCATCCCGGATGGCGCTTCTCCGACCCCACCCCGTTCTCCAACCCGATCCCCGGCAACCACGGGCACGAGGTCACCCTGGGGATCCCGTTCTTCGTCGGTGGCGGGCACCGGATCGTGCGTCGGGGCGGCACCGTCGACCGCCCGGTCCGCACACTCGACGTGGCACCGACCGTCGCCCGGCTGTTCGGCCTGGACCACGCGGGGATGGACGGCCGCCCGGCGCTCGAGGCGTTCCACCTCTGAGGCCGAGGCGGCTGGTCGGGCGGCTACCCGGCTGACGCGGGCTCCGCCTGGGTCCCCCGACCGCGGGTCACGGGCTTGGCGTCGATTCCCGACTCGGTGCGCTGCTGCGTGGTGATGGGCGCGGGAGCGTCGGTGAGCGGGTCGACACCGCCGCCGGACTTCGGGAAGGCGATGACGTCGCGGATGGAATCGGTGCGGGCCAGCAGCGCACAGATGCGGTCCCACCCGAACGCGATGCCGCCGTGCGGCGGCGCGCCGTAGGAGAAGGCGTCGAGGAGGAAGCCGAACTTCTCCTGCGCCTCCTCCTGCGAGATGCCCATGACTCCGAACACCCGCTCCTGGACGTCCTTGCGGTGGATGCGGATGGACCCGCCGCCGATCTCGTTGCCGTTGCACACGATGTCGTAGGCGTACGCCAGGGCCGAACCCGGGTCGGTGTCGAAGGTGTCCAGGTGCTCCGGCTTGGGGGAGGTGAACGCGTGGTGCACGGCGGTCCACGCCCCCGAGCCCACCGCCACGTCACCGGCGGCCGTGGCGTCGTCGGCGGGCTCGAACATGGGCGCGTCGACCACCCAGGTGAACGCCCACGCCTCCGGGTCGATCAGTCCGAGCTTGTCCGCGATCTCACCGCGGGCCGCACCGAGGAGCGCACGGGTGGACTTGACCCCTCCGGCGCCGAAGAAGATGCAGTCACCTGGCTCCGCGCCGACGTGCGCGGCGATCCCGGCGCGCTCCGCCTCCGACAGGTTCTTGGCCACGGGGCCGCCGAGCTCGCCGTCCTGGCCGACGAGGATGTAGGCCAGGCCCTTTGCCCCGCGCTGCTTGGCCCACTCCTGCCAGGCGTCGAGCTGACGCCGGGGCTGCGACGCCCCGCCCTTCATGACCACCGCGCCGACGTAGGGGGCCTTGAAGACCCGGAACGGGGTCTCGGCGAAGAACTCGGTGCACTCGACCAGTTCGATGTCGAAGCGCAGATCCGGCTTGTCCGAACCGAAGCGACGCATCGCCTCGTCATAGGTCATGCGCGGGATGGGGGTCGAGATCCGGTACCCGGCGGTGGCCCACACCTCGGTGAGGATCTCCTCCGCGATCGCGATCACGTCGTCCTGGTCGACGAAGCTCATCTCCACGTCCAGCTGCGTGAACTCCGGCTGCCGGTCCGCACGGAAATCCTCGTCCCGGTAGCAACGGGCGATCTGGTAGTACCTCTCCATCCCGGCCACCATGAGGAGCTGCTTGAACAGCTGGGGAGACTGCGGGAGCGCGTAGAAGGTGCCCGGCTGGAGGCGCGCGGGGACGAGGAAGTCGCGCGCGCCCTCGGGGGTCGACCGGGTCAGGGTCGGGGTCTCGATCTCCACGAAATCATGGCGGGCCATGACGCCCCGGGCGGCCGAGTTGACCTTCGACCGCAGTCGCAGTGCGGCCCCCGGCCCCTCGCGACGGAGGTCGAGGTACCGGTGGCGAAGGCGTGCCTCCTCGCCCACCTCGTCGTCGAGCTGGAACGGCAGCGCCGCGGCCTCACTGAGCACCTCGAACGAGACCACGTCGACCTCGACCTCCCCGGAGGCGAGGTTCGGGTTCTCCGACCCCTCGGGGCGGCGGTCCACGACGCCGGTGACGGAGACGCAGAACTCGTTCCGCAGACGATGCGCACGCTCCGCGATCTCTTCGGAGCGGAACACCACCTGACACACACCGGTGGAGTCCCGGAGATCGACGAAGATGACCCCGCCGTGATCCCGGCGACGCGCGACCCAGCCGGCCAGGGTGATGGTGTCCCCGGCGTCGGCGGCTCGGAGCTGGCCGGCGGAATGGGTGCGCAGCACTGCGGTGGTCCTCTCGTCGGAAAAGCGGGGTGGTCGGCGAACGGCGATCGGACCCACCGCGGCTCGTGCGGTCGGCCCCGGGTTCGGACGACGCACAGTCTACGTCCACCCGTCGTTGTTCCCGGTGTCGGCTGCGGCTGACACTTCCTGCCCAATACAGTGTCCTCGACGACGCGGTGGTTCGGCATGCCCGGGTGGACCGGCGGCCCCGTGGACGAGAGGGCGGCCGACATGACGTTCCGGCAGGGCGGGAGCCTGGACACCAGCGGGGTCTCCGGCGGGGGCCGCGGTGGTCGAGGGGGTCGCCGGGGGATGGCGGTCGGCGGAGGGGTCGGCGGCCTCGCCGTCGTCCTGGTCGCACTGTTCCTCGGGGTCGACCCGGGACTACTCGGCCTCGACCAGGGCGACAGCGGCCGGGGCCAGACCTCCGACTCGGCACAGCGGTTCCAGGCCCACATCGACCAGTGCGACCTCGACCAGGCCAACACGGACACGATCTGCCGGATCGTCGCCACGACGGAGAGCCTCGAGGACGTCTGGAACACCCAACTCCCCGACCAGGCCGGGATGCGGTGGGTCCAACCGCACACCACCATCTTCACCGGCGACGTCGACACCGCGTGCGGCGCGGCCTCCTCCGACGTCGGGCCGTTCTACTGCCCGGCGGACCAGGACGTCTACATCGACCCGGCCTTCTTCGACGAGGTCCTGGTCGGTCGGCTCGGGGGCTCACCCGCCGGCGCGGCCCAGATGTACGTCGTCGCGCACGAGTTCGGGCACCATCTGCAGACGATGCTCGGTGACATCCGCCGATCCCAGCAGGATCCGCAGGGCGCGTCCTCGGGCGCGGTCCGGGTCGAGCTCCAGGCCGACTGCTACGCCGGGCTGTGGGCCCACTACGCCACCTCGACCCCCGGTCCCGACGGCGGGGAGCCACTGCTGGAGAGCCTGACCCCGCGCGACGTCGACGCGATCATCCAGACCGCCGAGGCGATCGGGGACGACCACATCCAGCGGTCCGGCGGCGCCCGGGTCGACCCCGACTCGTGGACCCACGGCTCGTCGGAGATGCGGCGCCAGTGGTTCCTGACCGGGTACGACCAGGGGTCCGTGGAGGCCTGCGACACCTTCGGCGCGCGGGTGTGATCCCGCGGGGGCGGATCAGGGAGTGACGAGACCGGTGACGTGGGAGACCACGGAGTCCAGCGGGACCGGGGACTGCTCACCCGTGGCCATCGTCTTGACCACCACGGTTCCCGACGCCAGCTCGTTCTCGCCCACGACGAGGGTGACGGCGGCCCCCGACCGGTCGGCGGCCTTGAACGCGCCCTTCATACCGCGGTCGCCGTAGGCCATGTCCGCGCGCAGACCGGCGCGACGGAACTCGGCCAGCACGGGCACCAGCGCGGCCCTGGCCGGCGCGCCGAGAGCGACGCCGTACACGTCCACCCGGCCGCCGGAGGCGTGGTCGATCCCCTCCGCCTGCAGCGCGAGCATCGTGCGGTCGACGCCGATACCGAACCCGATTCCGGACAGAGCCTGGCCCCCGAGTTGCTCCATCAGTCCGTCGTAACGACCACCGCCGCCGATCCCGGACTGGGCGCCGAGGCCGTCGTGGACGAACTCGAACGTGGTCTTGGTGTAGTAGTCCAGGCCTCGGACCATCCGGGGATTGACCTCGTAGGCCACGCCGAGGGCGTCGAGGTGTGACCTGACTTCGGCGAAGTGCGCGGCGCTCTCCTCGGACAGGTGGTCGATCATCAGCGGGGCGCCCGAGAGCTGCGCGCGGACCTCCGGGCGCTTGTCGTCGAGGACGCGCAGCGGGTTGACCCGTGCGCGTTCCCGCGTGGCCTCGTCGAGGTCCAACCCGGCGAGGAACGCCTGCAGCCGTTCCCGGTAGGCGGGCCGGCATGAGTCGTCCCCGAGCGAGGTGAGCTCCAGCCGGAACCCGGTCAACCCGAGGGACCGGAAGGCCTCGTCCGCCACCGCGATCACCTCGGCGTCGAGGGCGGGGTCGTCGATCCCGATCGCCTCGATACCGACCTGCTGCAACTGCCGGTACCGGCCGGCCTGGGGACGCTCGTAGCGGAAGAACGGGCCGGCGTAGCAGAGCTTGACGGGCAGCTGACCGCGGTCCAGGCCGTTCTCGATGACCGAACGCATCACGCCGGCGGTCCCCTCGGGCCGGAGGGTGACGCTCCGTCCGCCACGGTCTTCGAACGAGTACATCTCCTTGGAGACGACGTCGGTGGACTCCCCCACCCCACGGGCGAACAACGCCGTGTCCTCGAAGATCGGCAGCTCGATGTGCCCGTAGCCCGCCCGCCGGGCGGCGGTGGTGATCGCATCCCGGACCGCGACGAACGCGGCGGAGGTCGGGGGGACGTAGTCGGGCACCCCCTTCGGTGCCTTGAGCGCGGTTTTCTTCTGGGTGCCGGTCACGTGTGGTGGGTCCTTGCGTCTCTCGGTGGGTGGTTCGGGGAGGGGGTTCTAGAGGTCACGCAGGAACGGGTTGGACCGCCGTTCCCGGCCGACGGTGGTCGAGGGTCCGTGCCCGGGGAGCACCACCGCGTCGTCGTCCAGCGTGAGGAACTTCTTGGCGATCGACTGCATGAGCACATCGGTGTCGCCCGCGGGCAGGTCGGTACGGCCGACCCCGTCCTGGAACAGCACATCGCCCCCGAGCACGACCGTTCGCCGGCCCTCCTCGGTGTCGACGACGATCCGGAAGGACACCGACCCCGGGCTGTGTCCGGGCACGTGGTCCACGTCGAAGGTCATCGCCCCGAAGCGCAGCGTGTCACCGTCGAAGACCTCGATGACCTCCGCCGGCTCCGTGAAGGCGATGTCCTTGAGCATCGCGGACAGGTCGAGCGACAGCCCCTGACCCGGATCCGAGAGCATGACACGGTCCTCCGGGTGGATGTACGCCGGCACGCCGTAGTGGTCCGCGACCTGCTGGGCGTTCCAGATGTGGTCCAGGTGGCCGTGGGTCAGCAGTACCGCCCGGGGCTTCAAGCCCGCCTCGGAGACCTGCCTGCGCACCTGGTCCTCGGCGTCCTGGCCCGGGTCGACGATCACGCAGTCCCCCGCGGCGTCGGACACGATGTAGCAGTTGGTCTGGAACATCCCGGCTGGGAACCCGATGATCTGCACGTCCCGTACTCCTTTTCTCGATCGCCCACGACGTCCGTCGCGAACTGCCGGTCCGACTGGGCGGTACACCGGAGTGGTGTTCAGCCGTCTCGGCCCGACCTGGTAGACAAGACCCCTGGGCTGGAGCGCTGTGGTCTGCTCTGTGAGTCCCCACCGCGGCGTCAGCCGACTGTTCCAGCCTAGTCCAGGTACCCAGGAGGGTCAGTGTCCACCAACCAGGAACGCCGAGCAGAGGCGCGTCAACGCCTGCGCGAGCAGATGGAGGCGCAGGCCCGCCGTGAGAAGCAACTCAAGATCGTCGCGGCGTCGGTCGTCGTCGCGGTCCTGCTGGGGATCGTCGGGGTGGTCGCATGGATCAACTACGACCGCAAGCGCGCGGAGGAGTACGCCGCCAACTGGCTGACCTGCGAGTACCCCACCGACACCGAGACCCCCGAGCCGCTCGACCCCGCGGAGTTCGAGGATCAGGGCGCCGAGGTGGTGGCGGAGGTCGAGGAGTTCAACGCGCAGGTCGAGACCGTCAACGACACCAAGCGTGACGCCGAGCCGCCGTCGGGCGACCAGGCCAGGCAGGGCCTGGCGGAGATCACCATCACCACCGACCGCGGTGAGATCCCGATCACGCTCGATCGGTCCGGCGCCCCCTGCAATGTCGCCAGCTTCGTCCACCTGGCCGAGCAGCGGTACTTCGACGACACCGAGTGCCACCGCCTGACCGTCTCGGAGGAGGAGCCCGGTCTGTCGGTCCTCCAGTGCGGTGACCCCACGGGGACCGGCCTGTCCGGTCCCGGCTACTCCGTGGTCGACGAGCCGCCCGCCGCGGATACCCTCGAGCTCGCCGACGACGGTTCGGGCGCCGCCATCTACCCCCGTGGCACCGTCGCCATGGCCAAGTCGCAGGCCCCCGACAGCGCCGGGAGCCAGTTCTTCCTGGTGTACGAGGACTCCGCACTCCCGCCGGAGTACACCGTCATGGGAACGGTCGGGGACTCGGGCCTCGAGGTCCTCGACGACATCGCCGAGACCGGTGTGAGGAGCGATGACCCGACCGACCGGGACAACCAGGTCCCGCGGCGCCCCGTCACGATCGAGACCGTGGTCGTCGACGCCCAGTCGGGGCTCCCCGAGAGGTGAGGCCCGGGGGCCGGGACATCCGGCTCAGTTCGACGTCATCCGGTTGACGTCGAAGACCCCCTCGACACCTCGGACCGTCTGCAGGACGTGTCCGAGGTGTTTGGGGTCGGCCATCTCGAAGGTGAACCGCGAGATCGCCACCCGATCGTCCCCCGCCGTCTGGACGGACGCGGACAGGATGTTGACCTTCTCGTCCGCCAGCACCTTGGTCACGTCCGACAGGAGCCGGTGTCTGTCGAGCGCCTCCACCTGGATCGCCACCAGGAACACCGCACCCGGCTGGGGTGCCCATTCGACCTTGACCAGGCGCTCGGGCTCGCGGTGCAGGTCGGAGGCGTTGGTGCAGTCGGTGCGGTGGACGCTCACCGTGCCGCCGCGGGTGATGAACCCGAGGACCTCGTCGCCGGGCACCGGCATGCAGCAGCGGGCGAGTTTGGCGTGCACGTCCTTGACCCCGCCCACGAGGATCCCGGGACCCGCCGGCGCGGGCCGGTTCGAGGTGATGTTCTTGTCCCGCGAGCGGTCCGCCAGCTCCTCGGTGACCTCGTCGGCCCCCCCGTGGGCGGCGACGAGCCGACCCACGATCTGCTTGGCGGAGACGTGGTTCTCCCCGATCGCCGTGTAGAGCGCGGTGACGTCGGCGAACCCCAGCTCCCGTGCGACACCGGCGAGTGACTCGTTGGAGAAGACCCGGTGGACGGGTACCCCCCCGCGCCGTACCTCCCGGGTGATGAGGTCCTTTCCGCGTTCGAGAGCCTCCTCGCGCCGCTCCTTGGCGAACCACTGGCGGATCGAACTCTTGGCCCTGCCGGACACGACGAACTTCTGCCAGTCCAGGCTGGGGCCCGCGTTGGGGTCCTTGGAGGTGAAGACCTCGACGACCTCGCCGTTCTCCAGCGGCTTCTCGAGCGCCACGAGCTTGCCGTTGACGCGCGCGCCGATGCACCGGTGGCCGACCTCCGTGTGGACGGCGTAGGCGAAGTCCACGGGGGTCGCGCCGACGGGCAGGTTGATCACGTCGCCCTTCGGCGTGAAGACGAAGATCTCCTTGCTGGTCATCTCGAACCGCAGGGAGTCGAGGAACTCGCCCGGGTCGGCGGCTTCACGCTGCCAGCTCAGCAGTTGGCGCATCCACGCCATCTCGTCCACCTCGGCGGGGTCTCCGTGGTGCTTGCCGCGGGTCTCCTTGTACCGCCAGTGCGCCGCGATCCCATACTCGGCGTTGCGGTGCATCTCGTGGGTCCGGATCTGGATCTCCAACGGCTTGCCGTCGGGCCCGATCACGGTGGTGTGGAGCGAGCGGTAGACGCCGAACCTCGGCTGCGCGATGTAGTCCTTGAACCTCCCCGGCATGGGCTTCCACGTGGAGTGCACCACGCCGATCGCGGCGTAACAGTCCCGCACGTCCTCGCACAGCACGCGGATGCCCACCAGGTCGTGGATCTCGTCGAACTCGCGTCCCCGGACGATCATCTTCTGGTAGATCGACCAGTAGTGCTTGGGGCGGCCCTCGACCCGGGCCTGGATGTGGGCGTTCTCCAGCTCGGCCCTGACCCGGTTGATCACCGTGCCCAGGTACACGTCCCGACTGGGCGCCCGGTCGGCGACCAGTCGCACGATTTCCTGGTACTTCTTGGGTTCCAGGATCGCGAAGGCGAGGTCCTCGAGCTCCCACTTCACGGTGGCCATGCCGAGGCGGTGGGCCAACGGCGCGATCACCTCGAGCGTCTCGCGAGCCTTCTTGACCTGCTTCTCCGGAGGGAGGAAGCGCATGGTCCGCATGTTGTGCAGGCGGTCGGCGACCTTGATCACCAGGACCCGCGGGTCATGCGCCATCGCGATGATCATCTTGCGGATCGTCTCCGCCTCGGCCGCCTCGCCGAAGTCGACCTTGTCCAGCTTGGTGACCCCGTTGACCAGATGGGCGACCTCGTCCCCGAAATCCGAGGCGAGGGACTCGAGGGAGTAGTCGGTGTCCTCCACGGTGTCGTGCAGCAGCGCCGCCACGAGGGTGGTGGTGTCCATGCCCATCTCGGCGCAGATGCTCGCGACCGCCAGCGGATGGGTGATGTAGGGGTCGCCCGACTTGCGGAACACACCCTGGTGTTGGCGTTCGGCGAGTGCATAGGCGCGTGCCAGCAGCGCCACGTCGGCCTTGGCGTGGTGGATCCGGTGTACACGGACGAGGGGCTCGAGAACGGCGGGCGTGGACGTCACCGTCAACCCGGAGGTGAGGCGTCGCGCCCACCTGGCCCGGACGCGTCTGCCGGCGGAGGGCCGCGCACCCGGGATCACGGGCAGGGGCTGCGTGTTGGGTTGGGGCTGCTCCGCGGGCACGGGCTGCGGGCCGGCGCCGACGTTCGCGGCGGGATCCTGGCGATTGGTCATGCCGGCTCCTCCCTCCGGGTCCGATCCGTCAACGACGGGCGGTGGTCACGCGACCGTGAGGCAGGTCAGCGGTGTGCCGGCCAGTCTATCCCTACCCCCGAGACCGGGGACCTCGAGCACCACGGACAGCCCCGCCACCACGGCGCCGCAGTCATCGAGGAGACCGACGGCCGCCCCGAGGGTGCCCCCCGTGGCCAGGACGTCGTCCACCACGAGCACCCGCTTCCCGCGGAGGTCGAGACCGTCGGCGGGGAGTTCCAACGTCGCCGCCCCGTACTCGAGTTCGTACGAGCGTGAGTGCACGGGCGGCGGGAGCTTGCCCGCCTTGCGGATGGCCAGCACCCCGGTGTGCAGCTGCACCGCGACCGCACCGGCCAGCAGGAAGCCGCGGGCATCCAGCCCCGCCACGTAGTCCACCGAGCCGATCTCGTGGCTCGCGACGAGCCCCGCCACCACCGCGTCGAAACCGTCGGGGTCGGCCAGAACCGGTGTGAGGTCGCAGAACTGCACCCCGGCCGCCGGGAAGTCCTCCACCCTGCGCATCAGTCTCTCGACGGCGGCGATGATCGCCGGCGACACCTCTGTGGCCGTGGGGTCCGTCATGCGGTGGCCCCGACCTTCTCCCGGCGGGCCAGGACCTTGGCGGTCTGGCGCTTGGTGTCAGGGTCGTGTTCCTTGAGGAGCACCAGCAGCGGTGTCGCGAGGAAGATCGATGAGAACGTCCCAGTGATGATCCCGACCACCTGGACGATCGCCAGGTCCAGCAGGGTGCCCACCCCGAGGATCCAGACCGCGACGACGAGCAGGGCCAACAGCGGCAGGATGCCGATGATGGTGGTGTGGATCGATCGCATGAGTGTCTGGTTGACGGCCAGGTTGGCCTCTTCCGCATAGGTGCTGCTCGACGAGTGTTTGGCCCCGCGGGTGTTCTCCTCCACCTTGTCGAACACGATGACCGTGTCGTAGAGGGAGAACCCGAGGATGGTGAGCAGGCCGATGACCGTGGCGGGAGAGACCTCGAATCCCAGGAGCGAATAGATCCCCGCCGTGGTGATGACGTCGAAGAAGAGCGCGACCACGCCGGCGACCGACATGCGCCACTCGAAGCGCAGCGCCATGTACCCGAACACGATCACGATGAACACCACGAGGGCGATGATCGCCTTCTCGGTGACCTGCCCGCCCCAGCTCTCGCTGCGTGCCGAATCGCCGATCGCCTCGATCGAGACCTCGCCGCTCGCCGCGACGGGCTGGAACTCCTCGAGGAGTGCGAGCTTGGTCGCGTAGATCTCGTCACTGGTGAGGAACCCGGTCTCCACCTCGACGATGCGCGCGTTCCCGGCGCCGACGACCTGGACCGTCTGGGGTTCCTGACCGATCGTCTCCTCGACGACGACGGCCACCCGGCCGGTGTCCGCATCCCCCGCCGGCATCGTCAACTTGGTGCCGCCGGTGAAGTCGATCCCGAAGGTGAACCCCCGGAAGATGATGCTCGCCAGGCAGATCGCGACGATGACGCCGGTGAGGAGGAAGTACAGGCGGCGCTTCTGGACGATGGGGAAGGCGCCGGTGCCGGTGTAGAGGCGGTTGAACAGACTCTCCGGCTGGTCGGGTCCGGTGGTGTCGGTGGTCTCGGTCGTTCCCGGGGCGCTCATCGGCCCTCCTCCTCGGAGTCGTCGCGGCGCGGCAGGATCATCGTCACGCCCGGGGTCGCCGGTCCCGGGTCCGAGGGCGGTCCGTCCGGACCGCGCACGGTCGCCGACACACCCCGGGTGCCACCGGAACCCGAATCGGCTCCGGCCTTCTCGGCGTCCTGCTCGAGGCGGCGCCGCTCGGCGGAGTCGACCCGCAGGGCCTCCATCCGGCCGAGGCCGTTGGCCCATGGTTTGGTGAACAACGGCTTCGTGGAGGCCAGGTAGACGAGCGGCCACAGCACGGTGAAGGCCACGAGGACGTCCATGACGGTGCTCAGCGCCAGGGTGAAGGCGAATCCGCGGACCTCACCGGTGGCCAGGAGGTACAGCACCACGGCGCCGATCAGGCTCACCACGTTGCCGGTGATGATGGTGCGACTGGCGCTCTTCCACGCCCTGGGTACCGAGGATCTGAACCGGTGTCCGTCGCGGAGTTCGTCCTTGATCCTCTCGAAGAAGACGACGTAGGAGTCCGCGGTCATACCGATACCGATGATCAGGCCCGCCACACCGGCCAGGTCGAGGCTGTAGTCCACCGTGTACCCGAGGAACACGAGCATCACGTAGGTGATCAGGAAGGAGATGGCGAGGGAGAGGAACGCGATCACGCCGAGCAGCCGGTAGTACACGACCGTGTACAGCAGCACAAGCAGGAAACCGATCGCGCCGGCGAGCAGTCCGGCCTCGAGGGAGGCCAGACCCAGCGAGGCGGGCACGTTGTCGACGTTCGGGTCCTCGAAGGAGATCGGCAGCGCACCGAACCGGAGGTTCGCGGCGAGCGCGGCCGCCTCGTCCATCGTGAAACTGCCGGTGATCGAGGTGGCCGATCCGACCGGTGTCACGCCCTGGACCACCGGGGCGCTGATGACCTCACCGTCGAGGAGGATGGCGATCTGACGCTGCAGGTTCTCCTGGGTCAGTCGCGACCACGTGGCGCTCCCCTGCTGGCCGGGGCCGGCGTTGAAGCGGAACGAGACCTCGTTCTGGCCGGCCTGTTGGCTGAATCCGGAGCCCACCGAGTCCTTGACGATCTGTTGGCCGTCGAGGCGCTCCCCGTCCTCCGGCTCACCGATGAGCAGCGGCACCGGGCCGAGCACGTACTTCGCTCCCTCGCCGCACGCGATCAACGCCTGGGCCTGGTCCTCGAAGCCCGCGGTGATCTCCCTCTCGGGGCACCGGAACTCCGGGAGGCGTTGGGCGAGTTCCTGCGGATCGCCCTGCCGGACCTCGAGGGCCTCCTCCACCGCCCGGGCGACCGCCTCTCGGTCACCGACCGCGGCGTCGACGGGTTCGACGTCCCCCTCGGCGACCGGCTGGACCTCGAGGACGGGGCGGATCGTCAGCTGCGAGGTGGTCCCGAGGTCACGGGCCTGGCTCGAGTCCTCGCCGGGCACCGTGAGGACGATGTTGCTCCCCTCGATGACCACCGAGGTCCCGGCCACGCCGAGCCCGTCGACGCGATCGCGGATGATGTCCTGGGCCAGGCGGAGGTCCTGCTCGTCCGGCTGCCCGATGGGGATCAGGGTGACCCGCGTGCCGCCCTGCAGGTCGATACCGAGCTTGGGTGTGAGGCCCCTCTCGGCCACGGCGAACGCGGCGAGGAAGAGGATGAAAAACACCAGGGAGAAGACGGACAGCAGTGCCCAGGGCCTGGGGCGGGCATCTACGCGTCGAGAACGGACTGGTGACACAGGTGATCTCTCTCGGTCTTCAGCAGAGGCCTCCGGCTGGACGGCCCCATCACACTACTCGCCGGTAGGCGGTCGTCAGGAACCAGCGCCGTCCGTCCCCGCGGCCGACCCGGGGGAGGTACCGGGGTCGAGCTTCTCGCGGATCACCCTGCGGTCCCACTGCGTCCGGACGCCGGGGGCGATCTCCAGGACCAGGCTCTCCTCGGCCACCGACACCACGGTCGCGTGCAGACCCGAGGTGGTGAGCACCTGATCGCCGACCGCGAGGGAGGCCTGCATCTCCTGCAGGTCCTTCATCGCCTTCCGCTGCTTGGAACTCTGGAAGAACATCAGCGCGATGAGCGCCAGGATCATGACGGGCAGCAGTAGTTCCAGTCCCATGCGGCGTCCTCTCGGTTCGGGACCCGTCGAGTCGGGGTCCGAAGGTGTCGGGTCCGGGCGGCGGACCGGTCCCGTTCGAGGATGCCACCTCCGTGGTCACCCGCGCGGGCCGGGTCCCGTCTCGGTCTCGACCGGGAGCATCGGTTCCTCCGGGTCGCGATTCGCGCGGCGCAGCCCCAGGTGCTCCCATGCCGCCGCGGTGGCCACGCGTCCCCGGGGGGTGCGCGCGAGCAACCCCGCACGGACGAGGAACGGTTCGCAGACCTCCTCCAGGGTGCTCGACTCCTCCCCCACGGCCACCGCGAGCGTGCTCAGACCGACGGGCCCGCCCTCGTGCTGGACCAGCAGCGCCCGCAGGACCGCACGGTCGAGCCGGTCCAGGCCCAACTCGTCGACCTCGTAGACGCGGAGTGCCGCGCGCGCGACGGGGACCGTGACCCGCCCGTCCGCCCGGACCTCCGCGTAGTCCCGCACGCGACGGAGCAGGCGGTTGGCTATCCGGGGCGTCCCGCGGGACCGCCCGGCGATCTCCGTCGCCGCCTCCGGCTCCACGGGGATCTCGAGGATCTCGGCCGCCCGGGACACGATTCTCGCCAGGTCCGCGTCCGAGTAGAAGTCCATGTGCGCGGTGAACCCGAACCGATCCCGCAACGGCCCGGTGAGCGCTCCGGACCGCGTGGTGGCCCCGACCAGGGTGAACGGGGCGATCTCGAGGGGAATCGAGGTGGCCCCCGGACCCTTGCCCACCATGATGTCGATCCGGAAGTCCTCCATCGCGAGGTACAGCATCTCCTCCGCCGGGCGCGCGATGCGGTGGATCTCGTCGATGAACAGGACGTCACCCTCGATGAGGTTGGAGAGCATGGCGGCGAGATCCCCCGGCCGCTCGAGAGCGGGCCCGGAGGTGATGCGGAGCGACCCGCCGAGCTCGGCCGCCACGATCATGGCGAGGCTGGTCTTCCCCAGGCCCGGAGGCCCGGAGAACAGCAGGTGGTCCGGGACCACACCACGACGGGTCGCCGCGGTGAGCACCAGCTCGAGCTGCTCGCGGACAGTCTCCTGCCCGATGAACTCACCCAGGTTCCGCGGGCGCAGGGCGCCCTCGACATCGGAGTCGAACGGGGTCGACGCCGCGGACAACTCGGCCTCCGCCCCGTCACCGGCCCCCGGCGTGAACGGCTCCTCGTCCCCGTGCCCGTACGGCCCCGTCATCAGCGCCTACCGAGTGAACGCAACGCCAGCCGCAGGGCCTCCGCCGGGCCGAGGTCCGGAGCGGTCGACAGGACGGCGGTCGCGGCCTTCTCCGCCTCCGTGGCGGAGAAGCCCAGTCCCTCGAGTGCGCCGGCCACCTCGGTCGCCGCCGGTCCACCCGGCATCCCCGGACCGTCGCCGCCGCCCACGGTGTCGTGCACCGGGCCGACCTTGTCCTTGAGTTCGAGCACCATCCGCTCGGCGGTGCGCTTGCCCACCCCGGGAACCCGCGTGAGCGCCTTGACGTCCTCGGTCCCCAGCGCTCTCACCAGCTGCTCGGGTTCGAGAGTGGCCAGGATGGCCAGAGCCAGACGCGGGCCGACGCCCGAGACCGTCTGGACCGTCGAGAAGAGGCGACGCGCATCGACAGAATCGAAGCCGTAGAGGGTCAGGGAGTCCTCGCGCACCACCAACTCGGTGTGCAGGGTCCCCTCGTCTCCCCGCCGCAGGCCCGCGAGCGCGGCCGGCGTCGCATGGACCAGGACGCCGACACCGCCGGCCTCCACCACGCAGCGGTCCAGACCGATCTCGGCCACCCTCCCCCTGATCGAGGCGATCACCAGCGCACTCCCTTCGTTCGAGCCATCGCCCGTGCCGCTGCCCGGGCGCGTTCCTGATCGGCGGAGCCGGTCCCACCCCGCGCCCGGCCGGCGTCGGCGGCCTCGGTCGCG
>NZ_JAALEA010000016.1 GCF_014145145.1 Dietzia cercidiphylli | reverse complement strand
TCGAGGGTCCTGCTGCCTGATCTACGTCGCGACCGCGGGCGACAAGTGCGCCGGCTGCCCGCGTCGCACCCCGGCGGACCGGTATGCAGAGCTCCTGCGGCGCACGTCGTCCTGACGTGTCGGGCCGGGGCCGGCCACCTGCCCCAGAGTTGCCGCCCCGGGGCGACCGCCTGCCCTAGAGTTGCAGCCGCGCCAGCCGTCGTGCGCGTCGCCGTGCCCGCTGGAGTTCGGCGAGAAGTGCCTTGCCGGTCCACTGGCGGCGATCGGGTCCGGCCCGTTCGGCCTCGTGCACCAGCTCGACGATGTGCGCACACGCCGGCGTCTCGACACCGAGGTACCGACCCATCCGCACCACCTCCCCCTGGAGGATGTCGATCTCGGTCGGTCGGCCCCGGACCAGGTCGTCGTTCATCGACGACGTCCCGTCGGCGTCGACCCGCATGACCGCCCTGGCGAGCCTGCGGAACACCGGGGTGGGCAGCCGCATGACGGCCGGCAGCATGCCGGCGGGTACCGCGATGGGTACCCGGGACACCACTCCGGCGGCGGTGAAGACCCGGTTGGCCTCGGCCTGACAGAGCGCGACGCATCTGCGCAGGTCCCGGTCGAGGAGTTCGGTCCTCAGCGGGAGGCCGGACAACGCCTGGACCGCGTTGTTCATGTTCAGCAGGACCTTGCCGTGCAGTACCGCTTGGATGTCGTCGGTCGCGCGCACCCGGAGATCGGCCTCCTCCATCACGCGCAGGAGCGGGGCGGCGAGGGGATGCTCGGCGATCCGGATCTCCCCGGTGCTGGTCCGACGGTAGGTCGCGGGGCCGGTCCGCGCGACGTTGAAGGGGATGATCCCGGCGATCACCGGTGTGGCGTCCACGCCCTCGCGGATCAGATCGGCCGAGTGCAGACCGTTCTGTAGGCCCACCACCAGGGATCCCGGACGCAGGTACGGGACGAACTCGGCGGTGGCGGAGGCGGTGGAGCCGGCCTTGGTGCACACGAGCACCACGTCCGAGCGTCGGACGGCCACCGGCGTCTCGGCCAGGGTGAGCGCCTCGGCGGGCACGTGGAGGCGGTCCTCCACGCCCTCACCGGACTCCACGGTGAGTCCGACCGCGCGGATCGGGTCGAGGACATGAGGGCGCCCGACCAGGGTCACGTCGGCGTGGCGGGCGAGCCTGCCGCCCAGATAACACCCGACCACGCCCGCACCGATGACGGTGATGCGCAGCGGGGTGTCGGTGCCGACCATGGTGCTGGACGTTACGACATGCGCAGCGGTCCGGCGGTGGGATCGCGCGCGTGCCCACCGGGTCGAGGGGATCTCAGTGGCGCCGGGGTCGCAGAACCACCTCGGTCGGGTGGGCGTCGGGCCCCGAGTCGAGGGCGTGGCGCACCGCGGTGGCCACGGAGTCCGGGCTGAGGTGGGCCGACGGGTCATACTTCCCGCCCTCGGCGGCGACGATCGCCCGCTGCATGTCGGTGTCCACGCGTCCCGGATGGATCGAGGTGACGCGCAGGGCCGGTTCCTCGCCGCGGAGGGTGTCGGTGACGGCGCGCAGCGCGAACTTGGAGGCACTGTAGGAGCCCCAGCCCGGCTTGGCGGTGGTCCCGGCACCGGAGTTGATGACGACGACGTGGCCGCGGGCCGCGCGGAGCGCCGGGAGCAACACCCGGGTGAGCTCGACCACCGCGAGGACGTTGATCTCGAACGCGCGACGCCACTCGGCGGCGTCCGACTCGTCGATCCGCCCGAGGTCGGCCACCCCGGCGCAGTGGACCACCCCGTCGAGGGAGGTGATCCCGTCGGCGACCGATGACACCCCGTCGACCGTCGTCAGATCCGCGGTCACCACCCGGGCGGATCTGCAGGAGCGGGCCACCGACGCCAGTGCGTCGGCGTCGCGGCCCACCAGGATCAGGTCGTGATCCGACTCGAGCGCCCTGGCCGTGGCCGCGCCGATCCCGCGCGAGGCGCCGGTGATCATGACTGTGCCCATGTCCGGTGAGGGTAGACGCCGCGGAGGCTCAGCGGGCGGTCGCGGTCCCGTCGAAGGCGTCCAGGAGTGCGTTGAGGGCGGGGACCGCCGCCGACAGCGTCTCCCGGTGCTCCGGGGACAGGCGGGACAGGTGATCGGCGAAGTCCTGGTCGCGCGCCTCGAGCACCTGGTCGATCCGTGCCCGCCCGAGGTCGGTGAGCTCCACGCAGACGCCGCGGCCGTCCGAGTGGTCCCGCACGCGCTCCACGTAGCCCATGCTCTCCACCACGGTCACGGAATTGCTGGTCGTCGGGACCCGGACGTTCTCCAACCGGGCCAGGTCGCTCATCCGCAGCCGCCCGTGGCAGGCGAGCGTGTAGAGGATCGAGGTCTGTGCGCGGCTGAGGGCGTACTGGGTGTTCTGCCGCCGGACCAGAAGGTCCAGCCTGAGGAGGATGGGCCGGAATTCCGTCGCCAGTCCGATCGTCACAGTGTCCACGCCGTGCCCCCTGACCCGTTCGTCCCCTCGGTCGCATGGGAGATGTAAGCACGTTCCGGGGCGGTTATGGGGCGTCATCCCGGGCCGTGAGGGATACTCTCGGCATGGATTTGTATCACCAGATCACCGGTTCCGGTCCCACGATCATCCTCATGCACGGTGTCTGCCACCGTGCGCACGCGTGGGACTCGGTCGTCCCGCTCCTGGCGGACCGGTTCCGGCTGGTGGTGGTGGACCTGCCCGGACACGGGGAGTCGGCGGATCTCCCCGACGCGGGTGACGTGCTCGAGTACATGATGGACCAATTGACCGAGCTCATCGCGGAGGTCGTGCCGGACGGGGAGCGCCCCCACGTCGTCGGGAACTCGCTCGGCGGCTTCCTCGCACTGGAGCTGGGGGCCCGTGGCCTGGCGAGCAGTGTCACCGCGCTCTCGCCCGCCGGGTTCTTCCGGTCCGACGCCGAGTGGCGCTACACGATGACCGTGTTCCACAGTCTGCGCCGGGCGGCCGGGAAGCTGGGCCGTCACATCCCCGTGGTGACCGAGAGGGCGGCGGGCCGTGCGGTGATGATGGCCGCGTTCTGCGCTCGGCCGTGGCGGTACCCCGCCGAGGCGGCGGCGATCGACGGCGAGGCGATCATCAGCAACACCGTGCTGGACCGGGCGGACCGCAGGACGTTCCTGTTCTCCGCGCCGGTGGACGAGGAGCTGCCGATCACCATCCGGTGGGGCCGGTTCGACCTGGTGCTGCCGGTCCGGCAGGTCTCGCTCGCGTCGAGGTTGTTCCCGCAGGCCCGGATCGAGATCTCGGCAGGCGGGCACGTTCCGATGTCGGACGATCCGGAGGGCGTCGCCGCCTCGATCGCCGCGACCGTCGAGCGCGGGTTGGCGTATGCGGGGGCGACGAGCCGGGTCTGACGGCCCGGGTTCGGCGGCCCGGGTCAGGCGGGCCGGGTCAGGCGGGCCGGGTACGACGACCCTGACCCCGCCCCCCGCCCCCGCACACGGACGATCAGGAACCCGACGAGCCCGCCGGGAGTGACCCCGCGGACAGTGACCCCGCGGAGAGCGACCCGGTCCCGCCGGTGAACCCGTCCCTCCACGCCACGACCGTCGACGGACGTGGCTGCGACGTCCCGCCGTCGGGCCAGTGGGAGGCGGGGTTCTCGATCGAGGCCCCGTCCTTCTCCCCGGGGTGCTGGACGTTGACGATCGCGCGGTCGGCAAAGACGAGCGGACCGCAGGTCTCCGCGCCGATCGGCACGGTGAGGAACAGCTTGGTCTCGCCCCGGTTCGGCCCCTCTGTGGCCACCGAGTAGAGCCCGTCGTTGAATCCGAGCGCGTTGCCGTCGGTGGACACCCACAGCCCACCGGAGGGGTCGAAGGCCACGTTGTCCGGGCACGAGATCGGGCTGACCTTGGACTTGTCGAAGCCGCCGAAGTAGGTGTCGGCGGCGGCGGGGTCGCCGCACACGAGGAGCAGGTTCCAGCCGAAGGTCGTCCCGGCGTGGTCGTCGGTGATCTCGACGACCTGCCCGTGCTTGTTGTCGTGCCGGGGGTTGGCCTCGTCGACCTGGCCGACGGTGCGGCGGGTGTTGTTGGTCAGCGCCATGTACACCTTGCCGGTCGTGGGGCTGGGTTCGACGTCCTCCGGCCGGTCCATCCTGGTGGCCCCGACGGCGTCGCCCGCCATGCGTGTGTACACGGCGACCTGCTCCGCGGTCATGCCGGTGACGTGGGAGACGGCGTTGCCGGCCGCGTCGACGGTCATGAGCGGGATCCAGCCGCCCGTGCCGTCGAAGGCGCCGTCCGAGGGGAGCGTGCCCGACCCGTCGATCTCCGACTCCGGGGAGTTGCCGGTGAAGGTGGCCACGTAGAGCGTCCCCTCGTCGAGGATCCTCATGTTCTGGGTCCGCGCCGCCGCGGTCCGTCCCGGCACCATCTTCCGGCTGGAGACGAACTTGTAGAGGTAGTCGAACCGCTCGTCGTCGCCCGAATAGATGACGACGGTCCCGTCGGCGGTCACGTGAACGGTCCCGCCCTCGTGCTTGAACCGCCCGAGCGCCGAGTGCTTGACCGGCGTGGAGTCCGGGTTCCAGGGATCGACCTCGACGATGTAGCCGAAACGGTTGACCTCGTTCGGCTCGGCGGCCAGGTCGAAGCGGCTGTCGAAGCGCTCCCACTTGCGGCCCGACTCACCGACCGCCACGCCGTAGCGACGCAGGGCCTCCACACGCGCCGGGTCGGTCACGGAGCCGGTGGTGCCGAAGTACTGGTTGAAGTTCTCCTCGCCGGACAGGACTGTTCCCCAGGGGGTGTGGCCGCCGGCGCAGTTGTTGAGTGTTCCCAGCACGCGGGTCCCGGTGGGGTCGGCGGTGGTCCGGGTGAGGGGGCCGACGGCCGGGCCCCGCAGCTCGAACGGCGTCGTCGCGGTGATGCGGCGGTTGTAGGACCCCATCACGGGATCGAGCCCGCCGTCGGACGGCCTGCTGGCGAGCTCCACCACCGTCATGCCGTGTGCGGCCCAGGCGATCTCCACCTGCTCGCGGGTCGGGGCGGCGGAGTCGTACCCGCGGAACATCATCGGCTCGGTGGTGTACTCGTGGTTGACGGTGAGCAGGAACCGGTCGTCGCGGTCGTCCATGGGGAACAGGACGGCCAGGTCGCAGTTGAAGCCGTACTGCACCGCCTGCGCGGCGGCCGTCTGGTTCTCGAAGTCGAAGCCGGGCGCCCCGGGGACCACCGGGTCGCCCCAGCGGATCACCACGTCGCTGGAGTGCCCGACGGGCACGGTGACGGCGTCCGCGGTGTTGGGCTCCACGGGGAGGAAACCGGTGTCGAGGGTGCCCCCACCCGTCGACCCGGGTGCCCCGGCCGAGCCCGTGCCGAGGGAACCCTGCGCGGCGACGGAGGCGGGCAGGACCTGGGAGGCCCCCACCGCGAGCGCGACCACGCCCGCCGCCTTGAGCGCCCCCCGGCGGCTGATCTCGGTGGCGACGTCCCCGAAATACGGGTTGTCGCTCGTGTTGGGGACCGGCGCCGCGCACTGGTCACCGCACTTGTACACACAGGTCAGGTGCTGGCGGTTGGAGATTCCGGGGGTGGCGATCGGAAGCAGACTGCGGACTGACAACGGTTCTCCCTGAGGACGTGTGCGCCCCACACGGGCGCACGAGGACGCTGTGACCCTAGGGAGCGCGGGCGACGGCGCGGGCGTGCTGAGGACACGTGCGGATGAACTGTGGGCGCAGTGCCGGTGAACACCGGTCCCGTGACGCTACAGTCGTCGTGACAACCCTCAATCTCGGATCGTCCGGCACGTTCCTGCCGGTGAAGGGAAGGATCTCTCCATGGCTACGGTGACCTTCGAGAACGTGTCCATCATTTACCCGGGCGCCGCACGGCGCAGTGTGGACCGACTCGATCTGGAGATCGCCGACGGCGAGTTCCTGGTCCTGGTGGGACCGTCGGGCTGCGGGAAGTCCACCACTCTCCGCGCGCTCGCCGGGCTCGAGGACGTCTCGGCCGGACGCATCCTCATCGGCGACAGGGACGTCACCGGGACGGAGCCCAAGGACCGGGACATCGCGATGGTCTTCCAGAACTACGCGCTCTACCCGCACTACACCGTGCGCGAGAACATGGGTTTCGCGCTCAAGCTGGCCAAGGCCTCCAAGAAGGAGATCGCGGAGCGGGTGGACCGCGCCGCGGAGATGCTCGACCTCACGGACTACCTCGACCGCAAGCCCAAGGAACTCTCCGGTGGTCAGCGCCAGCGGGTCGCCATGGGTCGGGCGATCGTGCGCAACCCGCAGGTGTTCCTCATGGACGAGCCGCTGTCGAACCTCGACGCCAAGCTCCGGGTGGCCACCCGCGCCCAGATCGCCAAATTGCAGCGTGACCTGCGCACCACCATGATCTACGTGACCCACGACCAGGTCGAGGCCATGACGATGGGGGATCGGGTGGCGGTGCTCAAGGACGGCATCCTGCAGCAGGTCGACACCCCGCGCGAGCTGTACCACAACCCGGTCAACGCCTTCGTCGCCGGCTTCATCGGATCGCCGTCGATGAACCTCTTCGACGCGCCCGTCTCGGACAGCAGAGTGGACCTGGAGGGTTTCGCGGAAGAGGTCCCGCCGGGGTCCGGACCGAGGGTCACCGTGGGCGTGCGGCCGGAGCACCTGCGGATCGCCGGGGACGGTCACGGGTTGGAGGTGACCGTGGACCTGGTCGAGGAGCTGGGGGCGGACAGCTACCTGCACTGCTCCACCGCGGACGGGCACCCGGTGGTCTACCGGGCCGAATCGGGTGACCACCCGGGTAAGGGCGAGACCATGTTCCTGGCCGCGCTCGACGGCGAGGTCCGCTTCTTCGACGTGGAGACCGGCCTGCGACTGCGGTGACCGGGTGCGCCGAGGCGCGCCACAGGGCTCGATGAGGGCGGCAGTGGCGGACTGCAACATCTGTTGTTGCTAGAGTGTCGCGTGTGATCTGAGTCTCGCGGTCCACGGGCGGCGGTACGGCGGGGAGTCGGCGATGGGACCGTCCATGGTCCGACGCCACAGGCCCCGTGTGGGTTACGCTCAGCGGGACCTCAGAGAGACCCGCGTCACAGTGAACCCGGGATCACCCGACCGCCGGCACACGTCGGCGGTAGGCGAGACACGACAGTAGGAGAGAGCGCATGGCCGTTCACGGCAGGTTCCTCAAGGCGGCGGCGGCCGCATCCATGGTCGCGGTGCTCACCGCGGCCTGTGGCAACGGTGGTGGTGACGAATCCGACGAGCAGGCGGAGGCAGGCACCTCGGGCGTCGGCCCGATCACCTTCGCGATGGGCAGCAACGACACGGACAAGCTCCGTCCCGTCATCGAGCAGTGGAACGCGGAGAACCCCGACCAGGAGGTCACCCTCCGCGAGCTCCCCGCCGAGCAGGACGGCCAGCGGGACACCCTCACGCAGTCCCTCCAGACCGAGAGCGGCGAGTACGACGTGTTCGCTCTCGACGTCACGGACACCGCGTACTTCGCGGCCAACGGGTGGCTGCAGCCGATCGAGGGCGACACCGAGGTCGACACGTCCGGCCTGATCGAGGCCGCCGTGGACTCCGCGACCTACAACGGCACGCTCTACGGCATCCCGCAGAACACCAACGCCCAGCTGCTGTACTACCGCACGGACCTCCAGCCGGAGGCGCCCGCCAACTGGGACGCACTGGTCGCGTCCTGCGAGGCCGCCGAAGGCGCCGACGTCGACTGCCTGCAGACGCAGCTCAGCCTCTACGAGGGCCTCACCGTCGCCGCCACCCAGTTCATCCACAGCTGGGGCGGTCAGGTCGTGGGTGACGACGGGCAGACCCCGGAGCTCGACACCGATCAGGCACGCGCCGGCCTCACCGCCCTGGTCGACGCCTACCAGAACGGCGTGATCCCCCCGCAGACCGACGCCTTCACGGAGGAGGAGACCGCGCAGGCCTTCCTCGCCGGCGAGACCATGTACTCCTACAACTGGCCGTACATGTACGAGTCGGGCCAGTCCGATCCCACGTCCCAGGTCCAGGGCCGGTTCGAGGTCGCACCCATCGTCGGCCAGGACGGCGCAGGCCGGTCCACCCTCGGCGGCTACAACAACGCCATCAACGTGTTCTCCGAGAACAAGGCCACGGCGCAGGCGTTCCTCGAGTTCATCATCTCCGAGGACGTCCAGATGGGCTTCGCCGAGCAGTCGTTCCCGCCGGTCCTGTCCTCGATCTACGACGACGAGGCGCTGCAGCAGGAGTTCCCGTACATGCCAGCCCTCAAGGCGGCTCTCGAGAACGCCGAGCCGCGCCCGGTCACGCCGTACTACCCGGCGGTGTCCAAGGCGATCCAGGACAACACGTTCGCCGCGCTGCGTGGCGAGAAGAACGTCGAGCAGGCGCTCACCGACATGAGCGCCGCGATCGACCAAGCGGCTCAGTGACACCAGAGTCTGAACAGCAGGTATGACATCACCGCGCTGATGGGCCCCGGGTAGCATTCCCGGGGCCCATCGGCCGTCGTGGTGAGGGCGGGTGCGATCCGATGAGGAGCTGCAGCGATGACGACGAGTGAGAAGTCCCCGGCGCCACTGGTCGAGAAGAGATTCGACTGGCGTCCGGTGTGGATGGTGGGCCCCGCGCTCGCGATCCTCGCGGTGGTGATCGGTTACCCGGTCGTCCGTGCGGTGTACCTGTCCTTCCAGGCCGACCGCGGCCTCGATCCCGCCACGGGGATGTTCTCGGACGGTGGGTTCGCCGGGTTCCAGCACTATCTCTACTGGCTCACCCAGGCGTGCCCGGCCCGGGGCGGCGACGGCACCATCCCCTGCCCGCCCGGTGTCTCGGCCGTCGACTTCTGGCCCGCCATGGGCAACACCCTGTTCTTCACCGTCACCACCGTCTCGCTCGAGACCGTGCTCGGCTTCGCCATGGCGGTGGTCATGGGCAAGAGCATCTGGGGACGCTCGCTCCTGCGCGCGGCGGTCCTCGTGCCGTGGGCGATCCCCACCGCCGTCACCGCCAATCTCTGGGCGTTCATCTTCGCCCCCAACGGGATCGCCAACACGATGCTGGGCACCAACATCGCCTGGACCACCGACCCGTTCTACGCCCGTATGGCCATCATCATCGCGGACGTGTGGAAGACCGCGCCCTTCATGGCGCTGCTGATCCTCGCCGGGTTGCAGATGATCCCCGGGGACGTCTACGAGGCGGCCCGAGTGGACGGCGCCTCACGGTGGCAGCAGTTCACCAGGATCACGTTGCCGCTGGTCCGGCCGGCCCTGATGGTGGCGATCCTCTTCCGCACCCTCGACGCGCTGCGCATGTACGACCTGCCCGTGATCCTCGTGTCGGCCAACTCCGGCTCGCCCACCGCGACGGTGTCCATGCTGGTGGTCAACGAGATGCGGATGGGCAACTTCAACAGCGCGTCCGCCATATCGACACTGGTGTTCCTGCTGATCTTCGCCGTGGCGTTCGTCATGGTGAAGTTCCTCGGCGCGAATGTCGTCGATGACCGCACCGGCAAGAAGGAGGAGATCCGGTGAGTCACCGAGCGCCTGAACCGTCCACGTCGTCCACCACGCGGCCGCCCACCTCGTCGTCGTCACACCCCGGTCTCCACGATCGGGACACCAACGACGACCTCCGGCCGCCCCGCAAGCCACTCGGCCCGAGGATCGGCACCTACATCGGGGCCCTGCTCATCCTGATCTGGGGGCTCGCGCCGTTCTACTGGATGCTCGTCACCGCGTTCCGCGACAACCGGTTCGTGTTCTCCGCCAGTCCCGTGCCCTCGCACCTCACCCTGGACAACTTCCGTGAGGCACTGGCCACGGACGCGGGCAACAACTTCTTCGGTGCGATCATCAACTCGGTGATCATCAGCTCCATCACCACCGCGCTGGCGCTTCTCTTCGGCGTCTTCACCGCCTATGCGCTCGCGCGGGTGGACTTCCGCGGGAAGTTCCTCGTCACCGGCGTGATCCTGGCCGCGTCGATGTTCCCCGGCGTCGCGCTGGTCACGCCGCTGTTCCAGCTGTTCACCGACATCGGGTGGATCGGCACCTACCAGGCGCTCATCATCCCCAACATCTCGTTCGCGCTGCCCCTGACCATCTACACCCTGACCTCGTTCTTCAACGACCTGCCCTGGGAGCTGGAGGAGGCGGCGCGCGTCGACGGCGCCACCCGCGGCCAGGCGTTCATCAAGATCATCCTGCCGCTCGCCGCGCCGGCGTTGTTCACCACCGCGATCCTGGCGTTCATCATCACGTGGAACGAGTTCCTGCTGTCGCAGCAGCTGTCCAACTCCTCGACCGAGCCGGTCACCGTGGCGATCGCCCGGTTCTCCGGGGTCAACCCCTACATCCCGCCGCACGCGGCGATCATGGCGGCGGGTGCGCTCGTCACCGTCCCGCTGGTGATCATGGTGCTGATCTTCCAGCGACGGATCATCTCCGGCCTCACCGCCGGCGGTCTGAAGAGCTGACCGGTCGTGGCTCGGAGCGGAGGGGACGCGCTCGGGACCCGGCAGCGGCTGGAGGTCCTGGGCGGGTTCGTCGGGTTCTTCACCGTGCTCGCGCTGGTCAACGCGGTCGGCCTGATCGTGGTCGGGCGCCCGTCGATCCTCGCCTCGTTCGTGCTGGTGCTCATGCTCGCGGCGTCCGGTTACACCTTCCGCGTGTGGCGCCGGGCCGACCGCGCCGTCAACCGCGGCTGAGTCCGCCCCTCAGCGACGGAGCCGGGCCGTCAGCGGCCGTCGCGCCAGGCCACCAGCGACTCCACCAGATCCAAGGGGTAGTCGGGCCCGTTCAGGCCCACGGTGAACAGCGTGACGCCCTCGGCCAGCAGGGCGTCCGCCGAGCGCCGCGCGTCGTCGGCGGAGGCGGCGCCGCCGATCTCGGTGGAGCGCTCGATCTCAGCCGGGTCCCGACCGGCGTCGGCGCAGTGCCGGGCCAACACCGCGGACTTGTGACGGTAGGTCTCCACGTCCACGAACGAGTGCCAGATGTCGGCGTGGCGGGCCACGTGCTTCAGGGTCTTGCGCTCGCCCCCGCCGCCGAGGAGCACCGGGATGTGCCGGGTCGGGGGAGGGGTGAGCGTGGCGAAGCGACGGTCGATCCGCTCGAGCGAGTCGCCGAGGTCGTCGAGGCGCGACCCCTTGGTCCCGAAGTCGTACCCGTACTCGGCGTAGTCCCGCTCGAACCACCCGCTGCCCAGGCCCAGGATCAGGCGGCCGCCCGAGATGTGGTCGACGGTGCGGGCCATGTCCGCCAACAGGTCCGGGTTCCGGTAGCTGTTGCAGGTGACCAGCGCGCCGATCTCGACCCGCTCGGTCTGCTCGGCCCAGGCGGCGAGCATGGTCCAGCACTCGAAGTGCGCGCCGTCGGGGTCGCCGTAGAGCGGAAAGAAGTGGTCCCAGTTGAACACCACGTCGACGCCCGCGTCCTCGGACCGGCGGACGGCATCGCGCAGGAGACCGTAGTCGGGCGCGTGCTGCGGTTGGAGTTGGACGGCGATGCGGACCGGGCGGTCGGTGGTCGGGGTCATGCGCCCAGTCTGGTCCGTATCGCCGCCCGGCGCACCCGACCCGCGATGTCGCCGGGTGCACACGAGTCGCGCACCCGGGCGCGGGTCGGATGCACCCCAGCCCTCGCTACCGCTCGCGTTCGAGGAGGAACCAGAAGTGCTCGCCCTCGTGGAGGGTCCCCCGGCCGTTCATCACGGCCAGGAGGGTGTCGGGGTCGACGACGGCGAAGTGGTCGATCACCGGCAGCCGGTCGTACACCATGGAGGCGCACGGGCGGCCGCGGAACGAGACCTCCCAGAGCGAGGCGCCGCCCCCGCCGGTCGCGGAGGTGTCCGGGACGACCGCCCCGGACTCGTCGGTGACCAGGATCGGGTCCACCTTCCGCGGGTCGGTGAAGTCCTTGCCCCACCAGCGCATCTGCCCGAGCATCGCGAACATCGGGTGCCCGGTGTCGAGGCCGGTGCCCTTCCACCGGGTCCCGGCGATCTCGTCGATCCCGGCGGGCTCCAGTGAGTCCCACAGTGCCGTCACCCGGTCGGTGGGGACGGTCTCCAGGGCCCGGATCGCGGCCAGCTCGTCGGTGTGCGGCGCGCTCACAGCCCGTACGTCTTCCCGATGATGTCGCGCTGGACCTCGTTGGTGCCGCCGTAGATGGTGGACACCACGGCCTGGCGGACGAGGCGCTCCATGCCGTACTCGGTGGCGTAGCCGTAACCGCCCATGGACTGCATGCACTCGAGGGTGACCCGCTTGCTCAGCTCGGAGGCCTTGAGCTTGGCCATGGAGGCCTCGCGCGGGAAGAGTGCCTGGGGGTCGGACTCGTCGATCTTCCTGGCCACGGCGTAGACCAGCAGGCGGGTGGCCTCGATCTCGGTCGCCAGGTCCGCCATCCTGTGCCGGATGACCTGGAACGTGCCGACGGGGCGGCCGAACTGCTCCCGCTCGCGGATGAACGTCAGGCAGTCGTCGAAGGCGCGCTGGGCCACGCCGAGCTGCATGGCGGCCAGGATGAGCCGCTCGGTGTTCAGGCCGGTCATGAGCTGCTTCCAGCCGCCGCCGACCTCGCCGATCACCGAGTCGGCGGGCAGGCGGACGTCCGTGAAGTACAGGTCGTTGACCTCCTTGCCGCCCATGGTCTCGATGCCGGTGATCTGCAGGCCCTCGATGTCGGCCGGCACGTCGAACATGGTGATGCCCTCGTGCTTGGCGCCGGACGAGTCGGTCCGCGCGACAAGGAGGATCCGGTCGGCGAAGTGGGCGTTGGAGCACCAGGTCTTCTGGCCGGTGATCACCCAGTCGTCGCCGTCGCGGACGGCCTTGCAGCGCAGCGCCGCGACGTCCGACCCGGCGCCGGGTTCGGACATCGAGATGGACAGGGTCCCGCCCTTGACGACCAGGTCGAGCGCGCGTCTGCGCTGCTCCTCGGAGCCGAACTTCTGGTAGGCGGCACCGGTGATGAGGGTCGGGCCGATGCCACCGATGGGGGCCAGGCCGCGCAGCGAGTGCTCGAGCAGCAGGCACAGTTCCACGGCTCCGGCGTCGGCGCCGCCGTACTCCTCCGGGACGGTCAGCCCCAGCCAGCCGAGCTCGGCCATCTTGGCGTAGATCTCGGGCGAGTGGGTGCCGCCCTCGGTGGTGAGCTCCCGCCGCTTCTCGGCGCTTCCGACCTCGCGCGCGCAGAAGTCGTCGATGGACCTGGCGAAGTCCCGCTGTTCTTCGGTGAGGATGTCGAACACGTCTGGCCTCGGTTTTCTGTCAGGGGGTGACGGTGGCGGGCACAGTCGACTACTGTGGCCCGTATCACGGACGGTACATCAAATATATGTGATCGGAAACTGGAGGGAACCCGAATGACGACCACCGAACCCAGCAAGACCGGCCCCACGCTCGCGAGCCTGGATCCCCGCGACGGCACGGTCCTGGCGGAGTACCCGATCGCCGGACCCGAGGAGGTGGCGCTCGCCGTCGAGCGTGCGCGCGCCGCCGCCCGCTGGTGGGCCGCCCAGGGTCCGCGCGGTCGTCGGGAGTGGCTGCTCGAGTACAAGCGGGCGATCGCCTCCCGCTCCGACGAGTTGGCCTCGCTCATCTCCGCCGAGACCGGCAAGCCGGACGAGGACGCGACGCTCGAGGTCATGCTCACGGTGAGCCACCTGGAGTGGGCGGCCAAGAACGCCGACAAGGTGCTGCGCCGCCGCTCGGTGTCGGCCGGACTGCTCATGAGCAACCAGGCGGCCTACGTCGAGTACCAGCCGTACGGCGTCGTCGGCGCGATCGGCCCCTGGAACTATCCCGCGTTCACCCCGATGGGCACCCTCTCCTACGCCATGGCCGCCGGCAACGCCGTGGTGTTCAAGCCCAGTGAACTCACGCCCGGAGTGGGCGTCTGGCTCGCCGAGGTGTGGAACTCGCTCGGCGCCTCCCAGCCGCTGTTCCAGACCGTCACGGGTGACGGCTCGACCGGCGCCGCGCTGTGCAGGGCGGGCGTGGACAAACTGGCGTTCACCGGGTCGGCCGCGACGGGCCGCAAGGTCATGGCCGCGTGCGCGGAGACCCTCACCCCCGTCGTCATCGAGGGCGGCGGCAAGGACGCGTTCCTGGTGGACGCCGACGCCGACCTGGACTCGGCCGTCGACCAGGCGGTCTTCGGCGCCATGGGCAACGCGGGGCAGACGTGCGCCGGCGTCGAACGGATCTACGTCCACCGGGACGTCCGGGACGCCTTCGTCCACAAGTTCACCGCGAAGGTCCGGGCGCTGACCCCCGGCACCTCGGTGACCTCCAGCTACGGCCCCATGACGCTGCCGTCCCAGATCGACATCGTCCGCCGACACGTCGAGGACGCGCTGGCCCGGGGTGGCACGGCCGTCATCGGGGGCGAGGAGTCGGTGGGGGAGCGGGTCGTCGAGCCGGTCGTGCTGGTCGACGTGCCCGAGGACTCCACGGCGATCACCGAGGAGACGTTCGGGCCGACCGTCGTCATCAACTCGGTCGCGGACCTCGAGGAGGCGGTCGAGAAGGCCAACGCCAGCAGCTACGGCCTCGGCGGCGCGATCTTCACCGGCAACCGCAAGCGGGGACTGGCGCTGGCGGAGAAGCTCGACGTGGGCATGGTGTCGGTCAACGCGTTCCTGGCCTTCGCCGGGATCCCCTCGCTCCCGTTCGGTGGGTCGGGCGACTCGGGCTTCGGCCGCATCCACGGCGCCGACGGGCTCCGGGAGTTCTCGCGGCCCAAGGCCATCACGGCACAGAAGTTCGCCGCCCCGCTCAACCTCATGACCATGACCCGCAAGCCGAGGGACATCAAGGTGGTCAGGTGGATGCTGGCCAACGTGCAGGGAAAGCTGTGATCTCCCGATGACCGCCACCGCCTCGAACAGAACGACGCCGGAGGAACTCCGGGACACGACGACGACGAGCTCCGCGGACGCGGGACGGCGCACCCTGCCCGGGGTGTTCGGACCGATCCCGTCCGAGCTGGTGGCCGACGCCGCCGTCGAGCACCCGCTCACGGCGTCGCCGCCGCTCAGGCCGGGCCGCTGGTACTGGCGGGATCTCATCGCGTCCCTCGACCCGGTCGCCGACGCGGCGGAGATCCACCGCATCACCTCCTCCTACGAGTTCCCCTGGGACTACCAGCGGGCACTCGAGCTGGCCCTGTACCGCACGTACTGTGTGCCCTCGGTGTCGGCGGTCCTGGAGCAGGCCGGCCAGTTCCGCGACAACCCCCAGAAGCGGTACGACGACACCGCGTTGCTGATGGTGGAGCTGGTCGAGCACGGGTACGACTCGCCGCGCGGCAAGGAGGCGCTGCGGGTGATCAACCGCCAGCACGCGCGGTACGAGATCACCAACGACGACATGCTGTACGTGCTGTCGACGTTCATCTACGAGCCGCTGGAGTGGATCGACGCGATCGGGTGGCGGCGCCTGCACCCCCACGAGCGACTGGCCGCGTTCCACTTCTACCGCGGGGTGGGGCAGCGGATGAAGATCGCCGACATCCCGGAGGACATCGGGGAGTTCCGCCGGTGGCGTGACGACTACGAGGCCCGCACCTTCCGCTATGACCGGAACAACGAGCTCATCGGCACGTACACGCTCGGTCTCATGTGTTCCTGGTATCCGGAGGCGGTCCGCCCCGCGGTCCGCAAGGTGGTCCTGTCGCTGGTGGACGACGACATGACCCGGGCCTTCGGCTTCCCGTGGCAGCCGCCGGGACGACGCAGGGCCGCGTACGCCGCGCTGCGGGCCCGGTCCGCGGTGGTCCGGTGGCTCCCGGTACGTCGACGGGCGCTGGGGTCGAGCGCGACCGAGAACCGGACCTACCCCGGGTATCCGAACGGCTACCGGCCCGCCGACCTGGGGGCCTGCCCCATCCAGCAGCGGGACCGGATCGAGGGCTGCCCGGTGATGCACGGCGGCGGGGAGGGACGGGGAGAGGACCGCGCATGACCACCGCCTCCGCTCCGCCGAGGCCCCCCGGGGCTCCGGCCCGCTT
>NZ_JAALEA010000169.1 GCF_014145145.1 Dietzia cercidiphylli | reverse complement strand
CGGGGTGCGTCGGTCCGGCCGCCCCGGACCCGCCTCCATCACCATCGCGGCGCCCACGGCGGACACGGGTCCGGTCGGCGCGGGCACCGGAGCGGCCGTCGCGGCCGGTTCACTCACCGTCGGGGGTCTCGTCCTCGTCGTCGTCGCTCTGGTTCGACCCCGCGGCCTCCGCCACCGCGAGACACCCACAACGTGGACACCGACAGAGAACTGACGGGCACCGCCCGGCGGGCCGGCACCCGGACGTTCCGACCGTGGTCCGGCATCCCCGCGGGGTCATCGCACCGGAGCCGTGGCCTCGTCCGCGACGGTGTGGAGATCGTGGCCATCCCGGACGACGAGGGCGGAGTCACGGTCCAGCCTGGGTCCTGCGGGGAGCCGGTCGATGATCGCACCGTCGACCGGCACCGGGGTCCCACCGACACCGAGGACCGCTGCGGTCTCCGGGTCGGGGATGTCGAAGCGCACGCCCGTATCGGCGACGATCGTCGTCACCGCACCGCGGGTTGACGTGCCTCGTCCGACCGCGGTCACCAGAAGGCCTCCACCGGGTACGCCGAGCACGTCGATCGCCGGCCCGCCCCCGTCCGCGCCGGCCACCGGACGCGCCTGTGCGGCCGACGGAGCCGGAGCGCCGGCGACAACGGTCACCCGCCGGCCCACTGACCCCTCCCTGCCCGCATCGCGAACGCACAGCACCGGGGAGTCACCGGTCGAGAGGACCGAGGGACGATCCGCTGGGAAGGCATCCACGTTCAGCGCCACCGAGCGCGGGACGCCCATCCGGTCGGGATCCACGGACACGACCGCACCCACCGTCGTCGTCGAACGGATGACGTCGGCCACCACCGGACCGACCTCCTGGACACCATCTGCCAGGGCGACGTAGGTCTCCCTGCCCGAGGCGGTGTCCACCGTGAACACCTGCCCGATCCGCAATGAGTCGAGACCGTAGTCCACCGGCCTGCCTGCCAGATCGATCTCCGGTCGCACCACCGGATCGACCTCCGGCAGCGGGTCGATCAACGCCGCGGTGACCGGCCGCGGCTCGACGCCGCCCAGTCCGAGGATCGCCAGCAGGTCGCCGTCCGACAAGTCGATTCTCGAGCGGGTCCCGTCCCGCAGCAGCCAGCCCCAGCCGTCCTGGTCGGCCAGGACGATCTCGTCGCCGGTGGTGTCACGCCCGGGTCCCGCCGCCCCGTCACGGGCGACGACACTCGTCGAGACGATCCGGGGGCGACCGCGATCGACGTCGGCGATCTCGTCGCACACGGTCCACGAGACCGCCGCGGCCCCGTCCTCGTCGCGCGGTGCCGGCAGCGCGGACGGCGCTCCGGGGATCCCGATCAGTCCTCCGCGACGCGTCTGGGCGATGTCCGAGTCCCGCACAGTGGTGGGGTCGGCGGGCTGACCCGTCACCAGACGGGCGGACGCGAGGTTGAACACCGGGTGGACGGTGTCGCCGGCGCGGACATACATCTGGCCGGAGTCCCGGCCCACCATCACCACGGCGCGATCGACATCGGGCGTCGGATCGAGGAGGGCCAGGACCGCCGCACCGACGCAACCGAGGACGGCGGCGACCGCACCCAGCATGAGTCCCGTCGACTGTCGCCTGAGTGGATCGTGGAGCATCCGGACGTCGCGGACGGCCACCGCGTGTCGGGCCCGCCGGGACAGGAAACGGTGCCCGTCGACCTGCGCCCTGGTCGTCGGCTTCAGCGGCACGAACGGGCTCCTTCCCACGGATGTGACGCCCCGCGACGGCGGGTTCCGGGGGTAGGGTACGCCACTGTCCCGGCCGGATGGCCGGGCTTCCCGGGCGGCCTCGCGCGCCCCCGACCAGGCCAGGAGGACGTGTGACGGCTGCCCCTCGCACCCTTCTCATCCTCCTGACCGTCCTCCTGACCTCGGGGGTGCTCGCGGTGATCTGCCCGCCGCCCTGGCAGCCCTGGGTCCAGTTCGCCGCCGCCTCACTGGTCGCCTGCGCCGCCACCATCCGTCACCGGGGCCGATATCTGCTCGGAGGCGGACCGCGCCCACGCCGGTCAGACGTCGACGTCGTCGATCTGGTCTCGCCCGAGTTCTCCTTGGTCGGGTGCGTCGGCGGTCACCAGGTGGTGACCACCGGTGTCGAGGTCTCAGCCGGCGCTCTGGAGACCACCGAGGTCGGGTGCGACGACCCGGCGGATTTCCTCGGCGTCCGGCTTCCGCTGGGCGCGGTCGCGCGGCAACTCGACCAGGGTGGGGTGCTGCTCGAGGGGATCGATGTGGTGGTTCACGGGCGACGTGCGGCGACGGGCCCAGACGGCGAGGTGTACTGCTCGCTCGTGGGTCCGTTGGCTCTGGTCTCCCACCGGCGCGTCCACCTGCTCCTCCGATTCGACCTGTCCGAACTCGCGCTGAGCGCGCCGGCGGAGGCGGGGCGGGGTTCGCCGCAACGGGTCATCGCGGTGGCCACCGAACGACTCCGCCGATCCCTGGTCCATCACGGGGTTCCGTGCCGCGTGCTCGACGCCACCGAGCTGGCGGAGCGATACCTCGAGGCCGAGGCCGATCCCACCGACGGAGTGGGGTTGGTGGTCCGCCCCGGTGAGGACCCGCGTGAGGTCGTGGACGCCCTCACCTCTGTACCCGCGTCAGACATCACCGAGGTGCTCCGACTCCGCCGGGTGCCGGGCCGCCGCGACGTCGTCGACTCGATCTCGACCGTGGGTCTCGCGGGGCTCACCGTGGACTCGCTCCCCCAGTCCGCGGGATCGTGTCATCTGTTGCCGTCCCCGCGCGTGCTGCCCGTCCCGGGTGAGTCCCTACCCGAGACGCTCGCCGGCTCCACGGTCCGACGGCGCCTCGATCAACTCGACGACCTCGCCCCGCCCGCCCACGGTTGCGGTCAGATCCTCGGGGCGACCCGGACCGGGAACGCGGCCGCGGTCCAGCTGGCGGGGCCTCACCTGCGCTCGGTACTCCTCGCGGCCGGTCCGGCCGTCTGTCGACAGGTGGCCTTCCGCGCGGTCGCCGCCGGGTACCGGGTGGCGGTGGTCACCGACGTCCCGGACCGCTGGAGACCGCTGCTGGCGATCGGCGACGAGACCAGATACCGGATTGTCGACCCCGATGCCTCGGACGCCGGCGCCCCCGTGGACGCGGTGTTCTGGGACGTCGACGGCCCCCTGAGCGAGGGGCGGATCGACGCGCTCGCCGGTCCCGGTGGCCCCGACGTGACACCGCCGACCGTGATCCGCGTGGATGCCGACTGGGACGCCCCCGGCCCCGGGCGTGCGACGACCGGGAATCCGCCCGAGCTGGTACTCGATGGCAGGATTCCGGGCTGGATCTCCATCGAACCGCGTTCCGGACCCGCCCGGCAGGTGTCGGTCGTGACCGGCCCCGGAGAGGACGCGTTCGTGGGTCCGGTCCCAGGACCTGCCGACCTCACACCCGCAGGTGTTGCACCTTCCGCCAGCCCGGATCGTCGGTGACCGTCAGGGTCACCTCGCCCTGTTCCCAGCCGGAGGCGGCCACGCGCAGCTGCTCGTGCGCGGGGGTCGCGGAGTCCACGTAGAAGTGCAGGAGCCGGCGGCCGTTGCAGCTCTCGGCGCCCACGCACTCGCCGGTGCCCTCCAGGCGGTCGACCAGGTGGTCCTCGAAGTCCCGCAGCCCGGGCAGGGAGGCCGATCCCGGCAGACCGCCGTCCTCGACATCCGTATAGGGCACGTGGACGGCGACGTGCCGGTCGAACTCCGGGGCCGAGAGCGCCACCAGGGGCACGCGCACCACGGCCACCATCGGGCCCCGGGAGGTGTCGCCGTGCAGGATCTGCCAGGCGGGTTCCCCGTCCTCGTCCGTGTTGTCCCGCTCGATCTCCCGCAGGATCCCGGGCAGCGCGTCGAGTGACACCGCGTCGTCCCCCGGGGCCGTGGCGTTGGAGCGGATCATGCCCACCCACGTCTCCACCGCGGCCTCCCCGCACATGGCGTCGAGCAGCAGGTAGGCGGCGATCCCGGCGTCGGATCCCTTGAGTCCGGCGAACCCGGGGTGGTGCACGGTCACGTCGGCCCGGGAGAGGCCGCAGTCCACCACCACCTCCGCCTCGTCGAAGCCCAGGCGTCGGTCGCGGAAGTGCATGGCGCACCCGGAGACCGGGTCGCGCAGGTCCGCGTACGACCAGTCGGCGTCGGCGGGCGGGGCCTGAGCGAGCCACCGGCGCGCCGCCCTGCGGAGCTCGGGTACCCCGGCCGCGGTGACGGTCAGGCGGTGCGGCGCGCCGTGAGACCCGGGGACGAACTCCCACGACAACCCGGGGTCGATCGCCTCGATGAGCGAGGTGATCTCCGGGACCACGCGGCGGGCGTCACCCGACTCGAGCGCGGCGGTCGTCCGGCGGCACCCGCCCTCGGTCCACCACCGCCAGAAGGTGGTGACGGCCCGGTCCGAGCGGAGCCTGGCGGTCTCGATGCGGACGCCGGACAGGTCCATCGATCTGGAGAGTTGTCGGGGTCGTGCCGCGCCGATCGCCATCTGTTCTCCCTCCGCCCGTCACGGTCCGTCTGGCTGGTCTCACTCCAGTATCCGGATAAGCCGCCACTCGTGCGCGGAACGACTCACCCCGGCCGGGCCCCCGGGCCGGTCCTGTCCCCCGTCAACGGGTGCGCATCGGCGTCCGCACTGGAAGAGTCTCGGGTATGACCAACCCCCACGGATCCCCCGACGCCCCGACCGGCCCGCGCGTCCTCGTCATCGGCGCCACCGGGTACGTCGGCTCCCGTCTCGTCCCCCGACTGCTCGCCGACGGCGCCGAGGTCTCGGTCCTGGCGCGCACGCCCGCGCGTCTCGACGATGTGCCGTGGCGGGACCAGGTCACCATCCACGAGGGCGGGCTGGGAGACGAGGCCGCACTGTCGGCCGCCCTCGCCGGCATCGACGTGGCGTGCCACCTCGTCCACTCCATGGGCCACTCGACTGACTTCGAGAAGGAGGAGCGCGAGACCACCGAGGCGTTCGTCCGCGCAGTCGAGGCCGCCGGGGTGGGCCGCATCGTGCACCTGTCCGGGCTGCACCCGGAGGACGAGATCGACCTGTCGACCCACCTACGCTCGCGCGTTGAGGTGGGACGGATCATGCTGGCCTCGTCCGTGCCCGCGCTGGTGATCCAGGCCGGGGTGGTGATCGGCTCCGGGTCCGCCTCGTTCGAGATGATCCGGCACCTGACCACCCGGCTCCCGGGGATGGTCACCCCGAAATGGGTCTCCAACCGCATCCAGCCGATCGCCGTGCGGGACGTGGTCCACTACCTCGCGGCCGCCACCACGGTTCCGCTCGACGGGGACCTGGCCGACGGGCGCGTGATCGACGTGGGCGCGCCGGACGTGTTGACCTACGGGCAGATGATGCAGATCTACGCCGAGGAGGCCGGGCTGCACCGCCGGCTCATGGTCCCCGTCCCCGTGCTCACGCCCAAGCTGTCCTCGCTGTGGATGGGCCTGGTCACCCCGCTCGAGCCCGCCCTGGCCCGGCCGCTGGTGGAGTCGCTGCGCTGCGAGGCGATCGTCCTGGTCGACGACGCCGACGAGGTGCTGGGCCCCCCGCCCGGCGGCCGCACGAGCTACCGCCAGGCCCTCCGCGAGGCCCTGCGCGT
>NZ_JAALEA010000168.1 GCF_014145145.1 Dietzia cercidiphylli | reverse complement strand
TGGCGTGCGCACCGGTGCGCGGCGACCAGTAGATCGCCCCGCCCTGGAAGCGACTGAAGGCGCCGTTGCGCGTGGTCAGGGAGATCTCGTCGGTGGTCGGGTACCCGAGTTCAGAGTTCTCCGCGCCGGCCTCCCGGTAGGTGGTCAGGATGGCGCCCTCGACGACCCTGGGGCCCGTGGCGGAGGACCAGTAGACGGTGCCGCCCTGGAAGCCCTGGACCACTCCGGGCTTGTTCGGGTTGGTGATCTCGTCGGTGGTCGGGTAGCCGAGGTCCCCGCGCTCGGCGCCGCGCTCCTGCCACATCGACCGGATCGCCCCGCGGATCGCGTGCGCCCCGGTGGTCGGCGACCAGTAGATGACCCCGTTCTGGAACTGGGTGAACCGGCCCCTGCCGTCAGGCGTGGTGGTCTCGCCCGAGGTGGGCAGCCCCAGCGGGCCGTCGGGTCCGCCCTCGGCCTGGTAGGCGGCGCCGATGGCCCCGAGGACCGAGTGCGCGCCCGTCTGCTGCGACCAGAAGACCCGGCCGAAGCGGAAGTCGGTGGCCTTGCCGCCCTTGACGTCGTACTCGCCCGTCAGACACGGGCCCAGACCGGGCTGACGCTCGGCGACCCGGGCGATCTCACCCTGCGCCGCGCACGGGGGCTCGACGTTCTCGATCTCCACAGCGCCCGCGAACTGGGGCCACGCCTGCATCATCTCGAACTGCCAGTACGGCCACGTGTGCGTGCCCGAGGGCCGGAAGTTGGCGGTCACCTCGACGCCGGCCCCGCGGGCCTTGTTGACGAAGGTCTGGGTGGTCATCCGCGACAGCAGCTCGAGCCCGTAGCCCGGGAAGTTGGTGGGGATGTCCGGCAGACCCGACGGCTGGTCCCACGGACCGGTGTTCCCGCTTCCCGCGGACACGTAGACGCTCTGGCCGCGGAGCTTGTCCGCGTGGAGCTTGGGGTCCTGCTCCTGCCACCTGGCCGAGCCGAGGGGTCCCCACATGCTCTCCGCCTGATACCCGCCGGCGTCCTGCATGGCCACCTTGATGGCCTCGGGCATGCCGAAGCTCGTGGTGTCGAGGAAGCCCGAGTAGCTCGCCGCGAACTGGAAGTAGTCCGGGTAGCGCTGCGAGAGCATCATCGCGGCCGTGCCACCCATCGACAGCCCGGCCACGCCGTGCTTGTCGTTCACCCGCCAGTCGCGGGCCAGTAGCGGCGGCAGCTCCTCCATGAGGAACGTCTCCCACTGGTAGGCCGAGCCGTTGGCGTCCGCGACCCAGTCCGTGTAGAAACTCGATTCGCCGCCGACGGGGAGCACGATGATCGCGTTCTTGGCGTCGAAGAACTGGGAGATCTTGGTCTCGAGGGTCCACCCGCTGGCGTCGTTGCGCGCCCGCAGGCCGTCGAGCAGGAGCAGCGAGGGGTACGTGCGTTCCGGCTCGGCGTTCCACTGGGCCGGGAGCATGAGCTGCACCTGGATGGCCTGCTCCATGGCCGGGGACTGCACCCACAGTGCGACCCGGTTGGCCGTCTTCCACTCGACCTTGTCCAGGCGGACTCCGGTCGGGAGGGTCGTCGGCACGCTCAGGGAGGGGGAGTCCACCCGGTTCCCGGGGGTCTGCCGGGCCGGGTCCTCCTGGCCGGGACCGGTCTGTGCCGGGGAGGCCTGGACCGGGGAGCCCTGGGCGGGAGTCTCCTGACCCGGGGCCACCCGGACCGGGGTCTCCTGGGCGCCCGCAGCCGGAGGGACGATGAGGCCGGAGCCCACCATTCCCACCACGAGTGGGGCCGCCAGGAGGGACGCCCACCGGGTGCGGGGGCTCGCGTGTGCGCTGGGGGTCGCCATGTGAGGTTCTCTTCCTTGCCGCGTCGTCGCCGAACGTCTCGGTGAACGGGCCGCGAGCGCGACCCGGACAGCTTCTGCCCGGGGCCCTGGTCCGTCGTCCGCCCGCGGGCTCCCCTCCCGCGGCCGAACCCGGTGGTCACGCAAGCGACCGGGGCCCCGCACGAGAATCTACGCGCGGGGCCCCGGTGTGACGGGTGAGGACTCGCTGTGAGCGGGCGAATCCGTTCTCATATCAGTCGGGTCAGTACCCCGCCCATGCGAAAGCGTTCATCTCGGGCAGGATCTGCGCCGAGCGGGCCGCGATGAGGTCGTCGTTCCAGTAACCCCAGCCGTGGATGCCGGTGGTGCGGTAGTTGAACGTCGCCTTATTCGGCGCGGCGTTCATCGTGTTCTGGAACGCGAGGGTCGAACCACGTGACAGCCCCTCGAGGATGATGCCGTTGAACGTGTTGAACACGGCCTGCAGGCTGGAGGGCTGGTCGTACTGGCCCGGGATCGCGGAACCGGCGGTGACGTACATCGGGATGTTCCGAAGTCGATCGGCGTTGAGGAGCGGGTCGTGCTCGCCCCAGCGCGGGGAGCCCGGCAGACCCCACATGGCGAACGGGTCACAGCGGCACTCGTCGAACATCGCCAGCGGGATCATGGTGTACATGCCCGGAGCCGTGGGGTTCATGTAACCGGAGAACACCGAGACCTGCTTGAACTGCGTCGGGTGCTTGGCGGCGAGCGTCGCGGCAGCCGAGCCGCCCATCGACAGGCCGGCGATGGCGTTGTTGGTACGACTGACGCCGAAGTGGCGCTCAAGGTAGACCGGCAACTCGCGGGTGAGGAAGGTCTCCCACTTGTACTCGAGCAGGTTGCCACCGAGGTTGATGGGCCGGTCCCAGTCGGAGTAGAAGGACACCTGCCCGCCCACCGGCATGACCAGGGTGATGTTGTCCTGAAGGAAGATGCGGTGCGCCTGGGCGTCGCGGGTCCACGCGTTCCAGTCGTCCCGCGCGCGCAGGCCGTCGAGGAGGTACAGGCCGGCGTTGCCGTTGAACCGGGCCGGTTGGACCTGGACCTTGATGTCGCGGTTCATCGACGGCGACCACACGTTGCAGAACTGGACCCAGGATCGGGCCTGCTCGTCGTACCAGCATCCGGGGCGGAGCACTCCGCGGTTTCCGCGCGGGTCCTCGTTACCGCCGGCCGGTCGGAACGCGGGGGCCGCGGGCGGCGCGCCGGCTGATCCGGCGGAACCGAGGCTGGCCGACGAGCCCTGCTCGGTGGCCTGGGCGCCGACGAGAGCCGGGGCGCCCACGACGAGGCCTGCAGCCGTCGCCAGGGCGGTGAGCCCGGCGGCGAACTTGCGCCGGAGGGTGGTCTGGGACATTCGTGGGTTCCTTTGTTCGTTCCTGGTGCCCCCAGGTGACCCGGGGCATCGGTGACGTCCATCGGACCGGCCCCACCAGGGGAGGACCGGAACTGCGACATCGTTACTGTCGCTTATTCTGGGACAGGTGTTACAGGTCGGGGACCTGATCGATCCCCTACTGTTATCGATTCGAGACAACAGTACGGGCCACACTACCGAGTGCCCTGGTACTTCTCCACTTTCTCAGGCATGGGCAACCCGCACCTCTGCACCTCGTATGCAGGGATTCTGTTGATCCGGTACTCGGCGAATGAGAATGCGTTAACCAGGTTGGACCAGCGCTTCTCCAGCGTCAACGGGCCGGAATACGAGTCGATCAGCGCCTCGGTCGCGGGGCAGGTGAGCGCCACCTCGGCCTGGTTGACCCAGTTCACGTCGATCCATCGCGGGAAGTTGACCGGGTCCTCGACCACCCCGTTGCGCGCGAGCACCCAGTCGTACGGGAGGAACTTGTCGTGCCCGATACGCCCGTCCTCCATGCGGTCGGTGTGTGCGGCCAACGGCGAGGCCAGACCCACGGTGTCGTAGACGTCCACGTCGAGCGGGAGGTTCATGCTGGTCATGCCCAGGTTGAGGAACACGACCGTCTTGATGGGGTCGTCGGGCAGTTCGAACGGCTGCAGTCCGGGCATCGGGCGGTCGTAGGCCACCACGTCCCACCGGTCCTGGAAGCCCGGGACCGGCAGGAATACCGCCCCCGTCCGGTTGGTCGAGACCTCTCTCACCAGTGCCCTCATGCGCGGGAAGTCGAGGTAGTCGTCCGCGAGCAACGGGTGCTTGTGGCCGGTCCGCTGGATGTAGAACTGCCGCTCGTCGACGATCCCCGCGGCGGTGATGGACTCCGGTTCGTCGCGGAACGGGTCCTGGACCACCTCGACGGTCACCGCCCATCCGACGACGACGAGCCACGCACCGGCGACGACGGGGACCGCCACCCGGCGCACGCGGGCGTCGTCCGCCCCGCGGGCGGGTCCGACCGGCAGGGGCACCACGGAGACCGGCAGGAGGAACAGGAACACCGACGGCAGCAGCACCCGGCCGTGCATGAAGTCCCCGCCGACCCGGGTGACGTACGCCAGCATGATCACGGCCACCACGAGG
>NZ_JAALEA010000167.1 GCF_014145145.1 Dietzia cercidiphylli | reverse complement strand
CGGTGTGGTGGTGTTGTTTGAGAACTCAACAGTGTGTTTTGTTTGTGATAGTGCCAAATTTTTTGTTTGGTTGCGACCCTTTCACATCCCTGTCGTGGGGGTCGCGTTTTTTGAACAGCCAGTTTGTTTGGTTTGTTTTTTGCTTGGATTGTGCTTTTTGTAGTGCTGAGAAGCTTTTATGGAGAGTTTGATCCTGGCTCAGGACGAACGCTGGCGGCGTGCTTAACACATGCAAGTCGAACGGTAAGGCCCTTTCGGGGGTACACGAGTGGCGAACGGGTGAGTAACACGTGGGTAATCTGCCCTGCACTTCGGGATAAGCCTGGGAAACCGGGTCTAATACCGGATATGAGCTCCTGCCGCATGGTGGGGGTTGGAAAGTTTTTCGGTGCAGGATGAGTCCGCGGCCTATCAGCTTGTTGGTGGGGTAATGGCCTACCAAGGCGACGACGGGTAGCCGGCCTGAGAGGGTGATCGGCCACACTGGGACTGAGACACGGCCCAGACTCCTACGGGAGGCAGCAGTGGGGAATATTGCACAATGGGCGAAAGCCTGATGCAGCGACGCCGCGTGGGGGATGACGGTCTTCGGATTGTAAACTCCTTTCAGTAGGGACGAAGCGAAAGTGACGGTACCTGCAGAAGAAGCACCGGCCAACTACGTGCCAGCAGCCGCGGTAATACGTAGGGTGCAAGCGTTGTCCGGAATTACTGGGCGTAAAGAGCTCGTAGGCGGTTTGTCACGTCGTCTGTGAAATCCTCCAGCTCAACTGGGGGCGTGCAGGCGATACGGGCAGACTTGAGTACTACAGGGGAGACTGGAATTCCTGGTGTAGCGGTGAAATGCGCAGATATCAGGAGGAACACCGGTGGCGAAGGCGGGTCTCTGGGTAGTAACTGACGCTGAGGAGCGAAAGCATGGGGAGCAAACAGGATTAGATACCCTGGTAGTCCATGCCGTAAACGGTGGGCGCTAGGTGTGGGGTCCTTCCACGGATTCCGTGCCGTAGCTAACGCATTAAGCGCCCCGCCTGGGGAGTACGGCCGCAAGGCTAAAACTCAAAGGAATTGACGGGGGCCCGCACAAGCGGCGGAGCATGTGGATTAATTCGATGCAACGCGAAGAACCTTACCTAGGCTTGACATATACAGGACGACGGCAGAGATGTCGTTTCCCTTGTGGCTTGTATACAGGTGGTGCATGGTTGTCGTCAGCTCGTGTCGTGAGATGTTGGGTTAAGTCCCGCAACGAGCGCAACCCCTGTCTCATGTTGCCAGCACGTTATGGTGGGGACTCGTGAGAGACTGCCGGGGTCAACTCGGAGGAAGGTGGGGATGACGTCAAATCATCATGCCCCTTATGTCTAGGGCTTCACACATGCTACAATGGCTAGTACAGAGGGCTGCGAGACCGCGAGGTGGAGCGAATCCCTTAAAGCTAGTCTCAGTTCGGATTGGGGTCTGCAACTCGACCCCATGAAGTCGGAGTCGCTAGTAATCGCAGATCAGCATTGCTGCGGTGAATACGTTCCCGGGCCTTGTACACACCGCCCGTCACGTCATGAAAGTCGGTAACACCCGAAGCCGGTGGCCTAACCCTTGTGGAGGGAGCCGTCGAAGGTGGGATCGGCGATTGGGACGAAGTCGTAACAAGGTAGCCGTACCGGAAGGTGCGGCTGGATCACCTCCTTTCTAAGGAGCACTCACCTCGCCTGTTGGTGGGGTCAGAGTTAGCGCCTGGTTCGTGCCCGTTCGTGGTGCGCTGGGTGGCTCATTGGGTGGAACACTATTGCGTAGGACTCGCCGTGATCTTCGGCGCCGGCTCAGGGCTGGTTGTCGGGGGGAGCGTGGTTCGGACAAAACACACTGTTGGGTGTCTGAGACAGCACCGTGAGCATCCCTGGTTGTTGGGGGTGTGGGTTGTTTCTGATGGCACTGATTCCCGAGATGCTCTTGTGGCCGGTTGGCTGGGGGTGTGGGTGGGGTTGGTGTGTGTTGTTTGAGAACTGCACAGTGGACGCGAGCATCTTTAATTGTTTGTGAATGTAAGTGTGTAAGAGCACACGGTGGATGCCTTGGCACCAAGAGCCGATGAAGGACGTAGGAGGCTGCGATAAGCCTCGGGGAGCTGCCAACCGAGCTGTGATCCGAGGGTGTCCGAATGGGGGAACCCAGCGCGCGTGATGGCGTGTTACCCACATCTGAATACATAGGGTGTGTGGAGGGAACGCGGGGAAGTGAAACATCTCAGTACCCGCAGGAAGAGAAAACAACAGTGATTCCGTCAGTAGCGGCGAGCGAACGCGGAAGAGGCTAAACCGCATGCGTGTGATACCCGGCAGGGGTTGCGTGTGTGGTGTTGTGGGGCATGATGTCCTGGTTCTGCCGGATCAGGCGCTTGATAGTCCGCGGGTTAGGGGAACGACTTGGAAGGGTCGGCCGTAGAGGGTGAGAGTCCCGTACCTGAAAACTTTGTGGCTGGGCGATTTGTGTTCCCAAGTAGCAGCGGGCCCGTGAAATCTGCTGTGAATCTGCCGGGACCACCCGGTAAGCCTAAATACTCCTTGGTGACCGATAGCGGATTAGTACCGTGAGGGAATGGTGAAAAGTACCCCGGGAGGGGAGTGAAATAGTACCTGAAACCGTGTGCTTACAATCCGTCAGAGGCTTTCGGGCTGATGGCGTGCCTTTTGAAGAATGAGCCTGCGAGTTAGTGGTATGTCGCGAGGTTAACCCGTGTGGGGAAGCCGTAGCGAAAGCGAGTCCTAATAGGGCGAGTATAGTGGCATGCTCTAGACCCGAAGCGGAGTGATCTACCCATGGCCAGTGTGAAGCGACGGTAAGACGTCGTGGAGGCGCGAACCCACTTAGGTTGAAAACTGAGGGGATGAGTTGTGGGTAGGGGTGAAAGGCCAATCAAACTCCGTGATAGCTGGTTCTCCCCGAAATGCATTTAGGTGCAGCGTCGCATGTTTCACCTCGGAGGTAGAGCTACTGGATGGCCGATGGGCCCTACAAGGTTACTGACGTCAGCCAAACTCCGAATGCCGAGGTGTGAGAGTGCGGCAGTGAGACTGTGGGGGATAAGCTTCATAGTCGAGAGGGAAACAGCCCAGATCGCCGGCTAAGGCCCCTAAGCGTGTACTAAGTGGAAAAGGATGTGGGATCGCTGAGACAGCCAGGAGGTTGGCTTAGAAGCAGCCACCCTTGAAAGAGTGCGTAATAGCTCACTGGTCAAGTGGTCCTGCGCCGACAATTTAGCGGGGCTCAAGTACACCGCCGAAGCCGCGGCACTCACACAATAACCTCCTCCGGGCAGGTGTGTGGGTGGGTAGGGGAGCGTCGTGTGGCCATAGAAGCGTCGGAGTGATCCAGGCGTGGAGGCCACACGAGTGAGAATGCAGGCATGAGTAGCGAATGACGAGTGAGAAACTCGTCCGCCGAATGATCAAGGGTTCCTGGGTCAAGCTAATCTGCCCAGGGTGAGTCGGGACCTAAGGCGAGGCCGACAGGCGTAGTCGATGGACAACGGGTTGATATTCCCGTACCCGTGTGTGCGCGCCCATGGTGAATCAGTGATACTAACCGCCCTGAATGGCCTAGAGCATCCTTCGGGATGACGTGGTCTGGATGCGCGGGACCTGATCTGGTAGTAGCCAAGCGATGGGGTGACGCAGGAAGGTAGCTGGGCCAGTCAGTGGTTGTACTGGTGTAAGAGTGTAGGCCGTGACATAGGCAAATCCGTGTCACATTAAGGCTGAGACTTGATGCATACCCGTTGTGGGGAATTCAGTGATCCTATGCTGCCGAGAAAAGCCTCTAGTGAGTTCATACACGGCCCGTACCCCAAACCGACACAGGTGATCAGGTAGAGAATACCAAGGCGATCGAGAGAACTGTGGTTAAGGAACTCGGCAAAATACCCCCGTAACTTCGGGAGAAGGGGGGCCATGCCCGGTGAACATCTTCACGGTGGGAGCTGGGTGTGGTCGCAGAGACCAGAGAGAAGCGACTGTTTACTAAAAACACAGGTCCGTGCGAAGACGTAAGTCGATGTATACGGACTGACGCCTGCCCGGTGCTGGAAGGTTAAGAGGACCGGTTAGCCGCAAGGCGAAGCTGAGAATTTAAGCCCCAGTAAACGGCGGTGGTAACTATAACCATCCTAAGGTAGCGAAATTCCTTGTCGGGTAAGTTCCGACCTGCACGAATGGCGTAACGACTTCTCTGCTGTCTCGACCACAGACTCGGCGAAATTGCACTACGAGTAAAGATGCTCGTTACGCGCGGCAGGACGAAAAGACCCCGGGACCTTTACTATAGCTTGGTATTGGCGTTCGATTCGGTTTGTGTAGGATAGGTGGGAGACTGTGAAGCATGCACGCCAGTGTGTGTGGAGTCGTTGTTGAAATACCACTCTGATCGTATTGGACGTCTAACCTCGGCCCATGATCTGGGTTAGGGACAGTGCCTGGTGGGTAGTTTAACTGGGGCGGTTGCCTCCTAAAGAGTAACGGAGGCGCCCAAAGGTTCCCTCAGCCTGGATGGCAATCAGGTGTTGAGTGCAAGTGCACAAGGGAGCTTGACTGTGAGACTGACACGTCGAGCAGGGACGAAAGTCGGGACTAGTGATCCGGCACCGGCAAGTGGAAGCGGTGTCGCTCAACGGATAAAAGGTACCCCGGGGATAACAGGCTGATCTTCCCCAAGAGTCCATATCGACGGGATGGTTTGGCACCTCGATGTCGGCTCGTCGCATCCTGGGGCTGGAGTAGGTCCCAAGGGTTGGGCTGTTCGCCCATTAAAGCGGCACGCGAGCTGGGTTTAGAACGTCGTGAGACAGTTCGGTCTCTATCCGCCGCGCGCGTAAGAAACTTGAGGAAAGCTGTCCCTAGTACGAGAGGACCGGGACGGACGAACCTCTGGTGTGCCAGTTGTTCCACCAGGAGCATCGCTGGTTAGCTACGTTCGGAAGGGATAACCGCTGAAAGCATCTAAGCGGGAAGCCTGTTCCAAGATGAGGTTTCTCACCACCTTGCGTGGTTAAGGCCCCCCACAGACCATGGGGTTGATAGGCCGGAACTGGAAGCGCAGCAATGCGTGGAGGTGACCGGTACTAATCGGCCGAGGGCTTACACACAAACAAGCCAAAGAATTTGTTACGCGTCCACTGTGCAGTATCTGAAACAACACACCCATCCGCGGTCTCGATCGCGGGTCGGGCCTTGTTTCACAGAGTTACGGCGGCCATAGCGGCAGGGAAACGCCCGGTCCCATTCCGAACCCGGAAGCTAAGCCTGCCAGCGCCGATGGTACTGCACTCGTGAGGGTGTGGGAGAGTAGGTCACCGCCGAACACAACTTCA
>NZ_JAALEA010000166.1 GCF_014145145.1 Dietzia cercidiphylli | reverse complement strand
AGCGGTACCCCGGCCCATCCGCCACCCGCCACCCCGTCCACACCCTGTACCTGCCCGCCGAGCGCGTCCACGCCGGCGTGGTGGCCGAGGTGGGCGCGGCCGCGCTCGACGCGTTCGACACCCACCTGCCGGACGCCGCCGCGCTGGTGAGAGTGTTCGGAGACGTGGTGGCAGGGGAACCCGGCACCGGGGGCGACGACGACGAGGCGCGCACCCACTCCGAGGCCGCATCCCTCCACGCGCTCGTGAGGAGCAAACTCGAGAGGGAACCCGTCGAGGACCTGCGCATCGACTTCGAGGACGGCTTCACCCAGCGCGGGGTGCCCGCCGGCGACCGCGACCGCGACGAGGACGCCCACGTGGACCGGGTGCTGGCCGAACTACTGGTTGGGCAGAGGGCGCGGTCGGAGCAGTCGGAGCAGTCGGCAGCTGCGGGGCAGGGGCCGACCTCGTCGTCGTCGCTGTCGTCGCCCCTGGTGGCACCGCTCCCCGCGTTCTGGGGGCTGCGGTTCGGGTCCCTCGACCCGCAGACCCGCCGACGGGGGATCCGCACCTTCTCCCGGTTCGTCAGCAGGCTCGCGGCGGAGGGTGGGCTGCCCCGCAGCCTGCCGAGCGGCTTCCGCCCGACCCTGCCCAAGGTCACCTCGGTGGACCAGGTCGACGCGATGGTCCGGATGTGCCGTGAGCTCGAGCAGGCCTGCGGACTGGCCGAGCGGAGCATCGGGTTCGAGATCCAGATCGAGACCCCGCAGTCGATCTGCGGGCCCGACGGCTCGGCAATGGTGGCGCGCCTGGTGCACGCGTCCGATCGACGCTGCATCGGGCTGCACTACGGCACCTACGACTACTCGGCCGCCTGCGGGATCGCCGCCGCGTACCAGGCGATGGACCACCCGGCCGCCGACCACGCCAAGGCCGTCATGCAGGTCGCCGCCGCCGGGACCGGGGTGGCCCTCTCCGACGGCTCCACCAACCGGCTGCCCGTGGGCGAGCCGGACGCGGTCCTCACCGCCTGGCAGCTGCACGCGCGTTTGGTCGACCGTTCCCTGCGCAGGGGCTTATACCAAGGCTGGGACCTGCACCCCGCGCAGCTGGTCTCCCGCTACGTGGCCACCTATGCCTTCTACCGCCGCTCGCTGCCCAGTGCCTGTGCCCGCTTGTCGGCCTACCTCGGCACCACTCCCGACGGCGCCCCGGTGTCGGCGGGATACCTCGACGAGCCGGCCACCGCCCGCGCACTGGCCGATTTCTGCGTCCGCGCGCTGGACTGCGGGGCCGCCACTGCCGGGGAGGTGGCCGAGCTTGCCGGTGTGGACAGGGCCACTCTCGACCGGCTGCGGCGCCCGGGCCTCGAGCAGCCCCACCCCGAGCACGCCCCCGACCAGGCGGAGACCACGACATGAGCGCACGCGGTGTCCCCGAGATCGTCTTCCGCGCGCACCGGGCAGTGGTCGGCTCCGAGATCGTGCCGGCCTCCGTGACGGTCTCCGGCGGGATCATCCTGGCCGTCGAGACCGGTCCCGCGGCCCCGACCTCTCCGACGCCGGCAGGCACGGACGTCGTGGACCTGGGTGACGACGTGGTGCTGCTGCCCGGACTGGTCGACACCCACGTCCACGTCAACGAGCCCGGCCGCACCGACTGGGAGGGATTCGCCAGCGCCACCCGCGCCGCCGCGTGCGGCGGGGTGACCACCCTGATCGACATGCCGCTCAATTCCAGCCCGGTGACCACCAGTCCCGCCGCGCTCGACGCCAAACTGGTCAGCACTACCGGGAAACTGCACGTGGACGCCGGATTCTGGGGTGGAGCCGTGCCGGAGAACCTCGGCCGGCTGCGCGAACTCTGGGACCGCGGGGTGTTCGGGTTCAAGTGTTTTCTGCTCCACTCCGGGATCGACGAATTCCCGCCTCTCGATGCCTCGCAGATGCTGGCGGCCATGGAGGAGATCGCCGGGTTCGGAGGGCTGCTCATCGTCCACGCCGAGGACGCCGGGACCATCGATGCACAGCCCCCACCGTCCGGGCCCGCCTACGCGGGATTCCTGGAGTCCCGACCGGTCTCCGCGGAGGTCCGCGCGGTGGCGCAGGTGATCGACGGTGTCCGCCGCACCAGGTGCCGGGCCCACATTCTGCACCTGTCGGCCGCCGACGCCCTGCCGCTGATCCGGGCGGCCAAGGCGGAGGGACTGCCTCTGACGGTGGAGACGTGCCCGCACTACCTGTCGCTGTTCTCCGAGGAGATCCAACCGGGCGCCACCCACTACAAGTGTTGCCCGCCGATCCGCGAGGCAGGCAACCGCGAACGGCTGTGGGAGGGGCTGCGCGACGGGACCATCGACCTGGTGGTCTCCGACCATTCGCCCTGCGTCCCCGAGCTCAAGCGGTTCGACAGCGGTGACTTCGGCCAGGCGTGGGGTGGTATCGCCTCAGTGCAGTTGGGCCTGCCGATCATCTGGTCCGAGGCGAGGCTGCGCGGACTGGGCCTGCCCGACGTCGTCCGGTGGATGTCGGCCGGCCCCGCCGAGTTCGCCGGGCTGGCCGACCGCGGCGCGATCCGCCCCGGC
>NZ_JAALEA010000165.1 GCF_014145145.1 Dietzia cercidiphylli | reverse complement strand
GAGGCGTACGACGACGCCGCCGTGGACGTGGTGGTGCTCCCCCAGCAACTGGCGGCCACCGCCGCCCGGGCGCGGGGGGCGGCTGAGCAGGGCGACGAGGTGGGGCAGGGCGACGAGGTGGGGCAGGCCGGTCCGGCGGGCGGTCCCGACCAGCCCTGATCCCGCCGGCCCCCGCCGCCGGTCAGGACTGATCCCGCAGGCATCTCAGGTGCCGACAGCTCAGATGCGGTCGAAGTCGAGACCGCCCTGTGCGCCCGCACTGCCGCGCAGGACGGCACGCCGCTGGAGCGCGTAGACGAGTGTGCCGACCGCACCCACGCCCACACCCACGGCGCAGAGGATCACCGCTCGCATGTCGACCTCGTCCATGAGCATCATGGCCAGGAGGGCGATCGTCCACGCGAGGGTCCCGATGAGGACGACGGGCCGCGGGTCCAGCAGGTAGGCCGGGATCCGGGGCACCTGCGGCTCTGCCGGGCTGTCCGTCATGACCGCGACGCTACCGCAGGCGGGGGGCCGGTTACTCTATGACGGTTCCTCACCCACCGCCAGGAAGGTCTCCAGATGTCGCAGAGCGCCGGGGCCCCGTCGCGGTCCCCCGTACGGATCGGGGCCGTCGACCGGTACTTCAAGATCAGTGAGCGCGGTTCGACGGTGGCCCGCGAGGTGCGCGGCGGGTTGGTCAGCTTATTCGCGATGGCCTACATCATCGTGCTCAACCCGCTGATCCTCGGTTCGGGTGTCGACGTCGAGGGCAACCAGCTGTCGATCATCGAGATCGCCGCCGTCACCGCCTTCACCGCGGGGGTGATGACGGTGGCGTTCGGCGCGATCGCCCGCTACCCGTTCGCCTTCGCGACCGGCCTGGGGATCAACTCCCTCGTCGCGGTCACCATCGCCAGGCAGGTCACGTGGGCCGAGGCCATGGGGCTGATCGTCATCGAGGGCATCATCATCGTCATCCTGGCGGTGAGCGGGTTCCGCAAGGCCGTCTTCGACGCCATCCCCTCGGACCTCAAGGCCGCGATCGCCGTGGGCATCGGGTTGTTCATCGCCATGGTCGGCTTCGTCGACTCCGGTTTCGTGCGTCGACTCCCCGACGCCGCGGGCACCACGGTCCCGGTGGGACTGGGGATCGAGGGGTCGATCGCCTCGTGGCCCACCGCCGTGTTCGCCTTCGGGCTCCTGCTGTGCGGTGTGCTCGTGGCCCGGCAGGTGCGCGGCGGCATCTTCATCGGCATCGTGGTCACCACCGTCGTGGCCATCATCGTCGAGGCCGTCGCGAACGCCGGACCGTCCTTCGTCGACGGTGAGCCCTCGCCCACCGGGTGGAACCTCGCGGTCCCGGGGATCCCCGAGACCCTGGGTGGGCTGCCCAACCTGTCCCTCATCGGGCAGGTGGATCTCTTCGGCGCGTTCGTCCGGATCGGTCCGCTGGCGGCCGGTCTGTTCGTCTTCACCCTGCTGCTCGCCAACTTCTTCGACGCCATGGGCACCTTCACGGGGCTGGGCAAGGAGGCCGGGCTCATGGACGAAAAGGGCAATCTGCCCAACATGAAGACCGCGCTCGTGGTCGAGGGCGTCGGTGCCGTGGCGGGTGGCTTCACCTCGTCGTCGTCCAACACGGTCTTCCTCGAGTCGGCCACCGGCATCGCCGAGGGCGCCCGCACCGGCCTGGCGAACATCGTCACCGGTGCCCTCTTCCTCGTCGCGATGTTCTTCACCCCGCTGTACGAGGTCGTCCCGGTGGAGGCGGCGGCCCCCGCGCTCGTGGTGGTCGGCGCACTCATGATGTCGCAGATCGTCAACATCGACTTCACGCGCTTCGCGATCGCGCTCCCGGCCTTCCTCACGATCGTCACCATGCCGTTCACCTACTCGATCGCCAACGGCATCGGCATCGGGTTCGTGGCCTGGGTCGTGATGGCCACCGCCACCGGCAAGGCCCGGTCCGTGCACCCGCTGCTGTGGGTGGTCGCGGCGGCGTTCCTCGTGTTCTTCGCGATCGGGCCCATCACCGACCTGCTGGCCTGAGCGGCGCGGGCAGTGCTCGTCGTCGACGTCTCCGATCCCGCCGATCCCAGGTTGGACGATCTGCGCGACCTCAACCACTCCGACCGTCGCCCCGACCTGCCGGGCGGCAGGGGCCTGGTGATCGCGGAGGGTACCTACGTGGTGGGTCGGATGCTGCTGTCCCGGTTCCGCCCGCACGTCCTGCTGGGGACCGACGCGCGCCTGCGGCAACTGCGGCGTGAGGCGACCGCCGAGGGCTGGGACGCCGATGAGCGCGCCGACGGCGCCGTGTACCTGCGCACCACCAAGGACGTGCTCAGCGAGGTGATCGGGTTCCGGTCCAGCCGCGACATCCTGGCCGCCGCCGACCGGCCGACGCCGCTCGAGGTCGACGCCGTCGTGGGCGGTGCCCGGACCCTCGTGGTGCTCGAGGGCGTCAACGACCCCGAGAACCTCGGGGCGATCTTCCGCAACTGCGCGGCGCTCGGCGTCGACGGGGTGCTCTTCGGCGCCGCCACCGGGGACCCCCTCTACCGGCGGGTGGTGCGCGTGTCCATGGGGCATGTCCTGCGGCTGCCGTTCGCGCACCTGCCGGGGACCCCGACCACCTGGCACCACTCCCTCGGGCAGTTGACCGCGCGCGGCTTCCGCACCGTGGCGCTGACCCCGTCGGCGGAGGTGCCGCTGTCCCGGGCCGTCGACGCGGACAAGGTGGCCTTCGTCCTGGGCGCGGAGGGTCCCGGTCTCACCGAGCACGCGATGCGGGCGTGTGACGTCCGGGCGGCGATCCCCATGACGGCCGGCACGGACTCGCTCAACGTGGCCACGGCCGCAGCGGTGGCGTTCTACGAGCGGTCGCGCGGCTGACCGTGGCGGTGTGTCACCGCCGGTTCGCCAGACGACGATTCATGGCCCCGCCGGCGCGCCGCATGGTGTCGCCGACGATCCCGGCGATCCTGCGGACGGCTCCGGCGACGGGGGAGGAGGCCCGCGCCACCGCGGGGACGAGTGGCCCCCGTTCGTAGTCGTCCTCGGCGTAGGGGGAGGACGGGCTCCCGCCGCTGGCCCCGGAGCCGACGTCGCGTGTGGTGGCGGCGTGGAGTTCGGCGCGACCGGGAGAGCCCACGACGTGGACCGCGGCGCCCGTGGGCGCGGTGCGCTGGCGGACCTCCCGCCGACCGTCGGTGGCGAACCCGTGCACGGGGACGTCGAGGCCGCCCGGGGAGAGATCGAACCCCAGCCAGGCGCGGTGGGCGGCGTGGAGTAGCGACGACGGCGCGAAGGGGAGCGCTAGCGGGGTGTCGGCCGCGGAGTCCAGGGGGAACTCACCCGCCCAGTAGGGCCGTTCGAACGGCAGAGGCATGCCCTCGTCCTCGACGATCCGGTCGTCGGCCCCGGCGAAGGAGCGCACGAGTCGGCCGGATTCCCAGCGGGCGAACCCGCTGACCCCGTCGTCGGGGTCGTGCGAGAACAGCAGGACCGTGGGTGCCTCGACGAGGCGTAGCCACGTCTCGTCGGTCGCGGACGGCAGGACGGGCTGCTCGAGCTGGGTCTGGAGAACGGTCAACCCGGGGTAGGACCCCACGTAGACCTCCCCGGGACCGGTCGATGCCGAGCGGTTGAGGGGGAACATTCCCAGCGAGGCGACGGTGACGGTCGGGTAGAGGCGGGAGAGCAGACGCCGGGCGAAACCGGGGTCCGACGGGTGGCCGGACCTGATGGGGGCGGACGGGTCATCGGTGCCCAGGTACCAGAAGGTCGCGACGTGGTGGCCCATGACAGGACTCAGTCATCCTTGCCGCGGACACCGAGCAGGACGTCCTCCCAGGAGGGCATGGTGGGATGCCGGCGGGTGGTGCGGCGCTCGGGTTCGGCCGGCGGGTGCTGGAGGAAGTGGTCGTCGACGGAGCCCACCGCAGCGGGCGATGCGGACTCCGGGGCGGGCTCGGCCGGGGGCTGAGTCCGCCCCACCGTGGCGGGGTCGGGTTCCCTCGACTCGGGTCGGACCGGGGTCGGCACGGAGCGAATCGGAGGAGGGCCCGGGGGGAGCGGGGGAGGGGACGAGACGGTGCGCAGGGCCGTGGCGCGGGATGGGTCGAGGATGCGCTGGGCCTCGTCGTCGAGCGCACGGGCCGACCCGCCGTGGGAGTCGGGGACGAACGACCAGGTCGCCGATGCGTCGTCCGACAGGCCGGCAGGCCAGGAGGTCCGCACGATCCACCCGCCGGCACGGTCGCGCCAGGCGTCCCACGCGACGACGTCCGGGTCCACACCACGATGATCGAGTGCGGACTCGACCCGGTCGGCGAGCGTGTCGAGCGCCGGCCCGTCCGGAAGGACCGGATGCGACGCGCGGGCGAGATCGGCGGCGTTCGCGCGCTCGAGGAGCACGGGGACCGCGAAACCCTCGATCCGGGACATCGGGACCCCGGCGTCGGCGGCGACGTCCTCGGGGGAGGCGCCGTGGCGGATACGATCCTGGATCTCGCGTGGGCGTAACGTGCCCGTCACGGGCACCCGCCGGGACTCCTCCGGGGGCACGGACTCCCCCCGCGCGGCGGCGCGGAACCGGTCGTCGAGGGGGAGGGCCAGCGTCTCGCCCGAGTCCGGGAGCTCACACTCGACCACGGACGAGTCGGCGTCCACCCCGATGATCCTCAGCTTCCGCATACCGCCTCCTCGACTCCTCGTGGGCCCGTGGGCGGCTGGAACGGCGCGTGCCCGGGTCCTGGGCGTTCCCCCCATGGTAGGTCAGCGCAGCCCACCCGGCGCGGTGACGGGCCGGGTGGGCTGCGGAAAAACCGTGGGCGGGCGCCCGGAGCGGCGCGCGGTCGGGGGTCAGCCGAGCTGGCCCACCACGTGGTCGATGCAGCGGGTTAGCCGAGTGACGTCCTCCGGCTCGATCGCCGGGAACATGCCGATGCGCAACTGGTTGCGGCCGAGCTTGCGGTACGGCTCGGTGTCGAGGATGCCGCCCGCCCGGAGGGTCTTGGCCACCTTCGCGGCATCGATGCTCTCGTCGAGATCGATGGTGCCGACGACCTGAGAGCGGTGGGCCGCCTCGGCGACGAACGGGGTGGCGTACTCGCTGGCCTCGGCCCAGTCGTACAGACGCGAGGACGAGTCCTTGGTCCGCGCGACGCACCAGTCGAGCCCGCCCTGGGTGTTCATCCACTCGATCTGGTCGGCGAACATCAGCAGCGTGGCCACGGCCGGGGTGTTGTAGGTCTGGTTCTTGGAGGAGTTGTCCACCGCGGTGGGCAGGGAGAGGAAGTCCGGGCACCAACGGTCGGTGGCCGCGATCTCGGCCACGCGCTCGAGGGCGGCCGGGCTCATGATGGACACCCAGAGGCCGCCGTCGGAGGCGAAGCACTTCTGCGGCGCGAAGTAGTACACGTCGGCGTCGGAGATGTCGACGGGCAACCCGCCGGCTCCGGAGGTGGCGTCGATGGCGACGAGTGCGTTCTCCGAGCCCGCCGGGCGGGTCACGGGGACCATCACACCGGTGGAGGTCTCGTTGTGCGCCCAGCCGATGAGGTCCACGGACGGGTCCGAGGTGGGCTCGGGAGCCGACCCGGGCTCGGCGGAGATGACGATCGGGTCGGCGAGGAAGGGCGCGCCGCCGGTGACCTTGGCGAACTTGGAGGAGAACTCGCCGTAGGTCAGGTGGAGGGACTTCTCGCGGACCAGGCCGAACGCCGCGGCGTCCCAGAACGCGGTGGTGCCACCGTTGCCCACCACGACCTCGTAGCCGTCGGGGAGGGAGAACAGGGAGGACAGTCCCTCGCGGACCCGGCCGACGACGTCCTTCACCGGCGCCTGGCGGTGGCTGGTGCCCATCACCGAGGTGGCGGCGGCGGAGACGGCCTCGATCTGCTCGGGGCGGACCTTGGACGGGCCGCAGCCGAACCGCCCGTCCGCGGGCTTGAGGTCGGCGGGGATGGTGGGCAGCTGATCGCTCATGCTCTTGGGGTGCCGTTCCTTGTGGTGGGATTTCCGAATCGGCTCCATCCTAGTCGGGGGCGCGTCGGGCCCGGAGTAGCGTCTGGGTCATGGAGGATCCCGCACTCGAACCGGCCGACTTCGACACGATGCGGGTCGGCTACGGCCTGAACGCGAGCCTGGACGTGGGCGATCTGCACGACGACTGGGTCGCGCTCTTCGCCTCGTGGCTGGACGAGGCCGGGCGCCGGGGGGTGCGCGAGCCCAACGCCATGGTGCTCGGCACCGTCGGTGCCGACCGCCGGCCGTCGACCCGGACGGTGCTGTGCAAGGGGGCGGACGAGCGGGGTCTGACCTTCTTCACGACGACGAGTTCGCGCAAGGGCGCGCAGTTGGCGCAGTCCGGCTACGCGTCGGCGACGTTCCCGTGGTTGGTGGTGGAACGGCAGGTCCACGTGGAGGGCGAGTGCCGACCGCTGGACCGGGCGGACTGCCTCGCCTACTGGCGTACGCGCCCCAGGGGGTCCCAGGTGGCGGCCTGGGCGTCCGAGCAGTCGCAGCCGGTGGAGTCCGTCGAGGAGTTGACCTCGCTCTACGCGATCGCGGAGAAGCGCCTGGCGGACGTCGAGGAGATCCCGATGCCCGACAGGTGGGGTGGGTACCGCCTCCGCCCGGACCGCGTCGAGTTCTGGCAGGGGGGCCGGGACCGGTTCCACGACCGGGTCGAGTGCCTCCGGGGTGACGGGGGGTGGACGGTCCGGCGACTGCAGCCCTGACGCCCGCCGAAGCCCCGACGCCGCCCGGTGGACGGGGCCCGGGGGGAGCGGACCGGTGCACGCTTCGAAGTGACGGCGACCGTCACGGTAGGGTGTGGCACAGCACATTCGTGGCGGGACATGGCCGCCGGGACCAGTCGTCGGAGAGGGAATCGCGTGACCGCAGGCTCGAACGGTTCGGACCGCAATGCAACACTGTCCTACCCCGGCGGTGAGCTCGAACTCGATGTGGTGGAGGCGACCTGCGGAAGCGACGCGGTGCAGCTGGGTTCGCTGCTGGCCAAGACGGGGATGACCACGCTGGACGTCGGGTTCGTCAACACCTCCGCGTGTACCTCCTCGATCACCTACATCGACGGCAACGAGGGCATCCTCCGCCACCGCGGGTACCCGATCGACCAGCTCGCCGACAACGCCTCGTTCCTCGAGGTCTCCTACCTGCTCATCTACGGTGAGGACCCCACCGAGGCCCAGCTCGCCGAGTTCACCGAGAAGGTGCTCGGGGAGACCGCGCTGCCCGGCCAGATGATGCCGTTGCTGCAGGCGTTCCCGCGCGACACCCACCCGATGCCCGTCTTCTCCGCCGGCGTGAGCCTGTTCGGAACGCACGGGGACGACCTGGACATCGACGACCCCAAGGCCGTCGACCTGGCCACCTCCCGACTGCTGGGCCGCGGCCCGACGCTCGCCGCCGCCATCGAGCGCATCCGCTCCGGTCACGGCGCCCTCGACCCGGATCCGTCGCTCGGGTACGTCCGCAACTTCCTCCGCATGACCTTCGGGCCGGACTACGAGGTCACCGACGAGGTCGCCGACGCCCTCGACATGCTGCTGGTGCTCCACGCGGACCACGAGCAGAACTGCTCCACCTCGACCGTCCGCATGGTCGGCTCCTCGGAGGCGCCGCTGTACGCCTCGATCACCGGCGGCATCAACGCCCTGTACGGGCCGCTGCACGGCGGTGCCAACCAGGCAGTGCTCGAGATGCTCGAGCGGATCGAGTCGGAGGGCGGGGACGCCACCGACTACATGGACCGTGTCAAGAACAAGGTCGACGGCGTCAAGCTCATGGGCTTCGGTCACCGCGTCTACAAGAGCTACGACCCGCGCGCCCAGATCGCCAAGAAGCACGCCCACGCGCTGCTGTCGCAGAGCAACGACCCCCTCCTCGAGATCGCGCTCAAGCTCGAGGAGACGGCACTGGCCGACGACTACTTCGTCGAGCGCAAGCTCTACCCGAACGTGGACTTCTACACGGGCCTCATCTACCGCGCGATGGGTTTCCCCACCGAGATGTTCACCGTCCTGTTCGCCCTCGGCCGGATGCCCGGATGGATCGCCCACTGGCGCGAGATGCGCGAGGATCCGTCCACCAAGATCAACCGCCCGCGCCAGGTCTACACCGGCCCGGCCGAGCGGAGCTTCACCCCGATCAGCCAGCGCTGAGCCCGGGAACCGGACTCCAGGAGGAGACACCATGGACAAGCCCGAGATCGACAGGCCGACGGGCCCCGCGCCCACTGACCTCCACAGCGAGGACCTCACGGTGGGGGACGGCGCCGAGGCGGTGGCCGGCGGCAACGTCACCGTCCACTACGTCGGTGTCGACTACGAGACCGGCGAGCAGTTCGACTCCTCGTGGGATCGCGGCGAGTCCATCACGTTCCCCCTCAACGGCCTCATCCAGGGCTGGCAGGAGGGGATCCCGGGCATGAAGGTCGGCGGTCGCCGCCAGCTGGTCATCCCGCCGGACAAGGCCTACGGCACATCCGCGGCCCTGCACCCGCTCGGAGGGAAGACCCTGGTCTTCGTGATCGACCTGCTCGACGCCTGACGAAGCGGCCGACGAGTCGCCCGACGCCCCGCCCCCACCTCGGGGGCGGGGCGTCGTCGTGTGCGCCTGGCCCGGCCCGCGCGCGG
>NZ_JAALEA010000164.1 GCF_014145145.1 Dietzia cercidiphylli | reverse complement strand
ACACCCGTGCAGGACCTGATCGGCTCCCTCACCCGTGAGTCGGCACGGGACGTTGTCCGCCACCGGGACGGTGTCGAGATGTCCGGCGAGCACCACCCGGGTCGGCAACCCCCTCGAGGTGCGGGCCAGGACGCGGTGGCCGTCCCGCACGAGTTCGGTCCGCCCGGCGGCCGGACCCGTGAAGCCGGCGACCACGGAGGCGAGCGCCGTGTGGACGGCGCCGGCGATCTCCGCCTCCTCCCGGGAGGGACTGGCGATGTCGACGAGGGCGCGGGTGAGGTCGACCGGGTCGGCGGTCAGATCGAGGGCGGCGGTCACGGCGTCCACCTTAGATGCCCGTGGCCGGTACGCGCCGGGGCCGACCGCTAGCATCGGGGGCATGAGTGCACACGGAGCCGTGGCCACCGGAATCGCCACCCTGACGTCCGATCACACCGTCCTCGACGTGTGGTACCCAGCGCCCCAGCTCGGAGCGGCCTCCGAGGGGGGTCACCGGATCCTGTCGGGTGACGAGGTCCCCGAGGAGCTGGCTCCCCTCACCGGACCCGACGCCGATCGCGGTGTCGAGCGGGTCGCGGTGCGGGTCGAGATCGAGGACCTCACGCAGGCCCCGACCGACGCCTATGACGCCTACCTGCGGCTGCACCTGATCTCCCACCGCCTCATCCGGCCGCACTTCGCCAACATGGACGGGTTGTTCGGGACACTGGCCAACGTCGTGTGGACCAACTTCGGCCCCTGTGAGGTACCGGGATTCGAGATGGTGCGTGCCAGGTTGCGCGCCCGCGGCCCGGTGACGGTCTACGGCGTGGACAAGTTCCCGAGGATGGTGGACTACGTGGTCCCGTCCGGGGTCCGGATCGCCGACGCCGACCGCGTCCGACTGGGTGCCCATCTGGCGGAGGGGACGACCGTCATGCACGAGGGGTTCGTCAACTTCAACGCCGGCACCCTCGGGCCGTCGATGGTCGAGGGACGCGTCTCGGCCGGTGTCGTGGTCGGTGCGGACTCCGACGTCGGTGGCGGCGCGTCGATCATGGGAACCCTCTCGGGCGGCGGCAAGGAGACCATCTCGATCGGCGAGCGCTGCCTGCTGGGTGCCAACTCCGGAATCGGGATCTCGCTCGGCGACGACTGCGTGGTCGAGGCCGGGCTCTACGTCACCGCCGGGACCAAGGTCGACGTCCGGGCCGGGGCCTGGGCCGATCGCGAGCCCGTCAAGGCGGGCCAGCTCTCCGGGATGGACAATCTGCTGTTCCGGCGCAACTCCGTCTCCGGCGCCGTCGAGGCCGTGCCGTGGAAGCGTGAGGGCGTCGAGCTGAACGAGGCGCTCCACGCCAACGACTGACCTCCCGCGACGCACACCCACAACGACAAGAGCGTTCCGCACGCATCGGCCGAGAGCAGATGCGCGGAACGCTCTTATCGATGGCGCCGGCGGGCGCAGGGGGCGCCGGCGGGCGCGGCCGCGGCCGGG
>NZ_JAALEA010000163.1 GCF_014145145.1 Dietzia cercidiphylli | reverse complement strand
CCTCCGCCATCGGCTACTACGGTGCCGACTGCGGGGACCGGCTCCTCACCGAGGAGGCCGGGCCGGGACCCGGGCCGCTGGCCGAGATCGTGGCCGAGTGGGAGGCCGCCTGCGAGCCCGCCCGCAGCTCGCGCGCCCGGGTGGTGACCATGCGCACCGGGCTCGTCCTGTCCGGAGCGGGCGGGATGCTGCCCCCGCTGGCCGCGATCACCCGGACGGGCCTGGGTGGGCGACTGGGGTCGGGCAGGCAGTGGATGTCCTGGATCGCACTCGACGACCTCACCGACATCTACCTCCGTGCCGTCGTCGACCCGTCGCTGACCGGAACCGTCAACGCCGTCGCTCCGGAACCGGTCACCAACGCGCGGTTCACCCGCGTCCTGGGCTCGGTGCTCCACCGTCCGACCGTGGTCCCGGTCCCCGGTTTCGCGCCCGGCCTGGTCCTGGGCAGTCGCGGGGCGGACGAGCTGGCGCTGGCCGACCAGAGGGTCGACCCGGCGGTCCTGCGCGCGGTCGACCACCCGTTCCGCTACCCCGGGCTCAGGGCCGCGCTGGCCCATGAACTGGGCGGGGAGAAGGTGCCCGCGGCGCTCTGAGGCACTGCTCAGCGCTGCAGGATCATCGGGACCAGGACCCGCCGCGCCAGCGCCCGGATCTCGTCCTCGGTCTCCAGGACGGGCGGGCCGTCCGGCATCACGGCGATGGAGTGCAGGAAGCGGCCCACGACACTGCCGACCTCGCGGGACAGCGTGTCGAACTCGTCCGCGTCCATCGGTCGGGTGTGGACGTCGGCGTTCCAGGTGCTCCGGATGAACTCCGCGACGATCCCGGTGATCGCGCCCAGAACCGAGTCGGACTGACCGGCGAGCATCGCCATGGCCTCGACCTTGTCCACCTCGACGAGGCGCTGGAGCAGTTCGCTCCTACGGATGTCGAAGACCGTACCGACGAGCAGGTCCTCGACGTGCCGGACCGGATCCCACTCGAGGGACTCGAACGGGGTGAACCGCGCGTTGACCGACATCATCAGTCGCTGCGCCTCATGGGCGTACAGCGCGCGGAGGATCTGCTCGCGCGGACCGAGCCTGCGGTACAACGTCACCCGCGTCACCCCGGCCGCTCTGGCGATGTCGTCGGTGCTCGCGCCCTTGATACCGCGTTCCGCGAACACCGAGGCCGCCGCCTCGATCAGACGGATGTCCTCGGCATCGGGTGGCTGGGCGCCACCGCGTCCACTGTTACGTGCCACACGGGCATGTTACTTCCAGTGGTCGTGGCGGCGCCCGCGACCCGGCCGGATCGGGTCAGGGACGGTCCCGGCCGGCCTCGTCGACCGGGTATGCGCCCTGCTGCAGGCCCTGCTCGAGATCCACGCCGGGGTCGATGCCGGCGGGCTGCCCCGGCTGTGCCCCCTGCGGGCCCGAGAGGGCGGGGGTGTCGTCCGGGGCGATCCCGCCCTCGGACGAGGGGACCATGTCGAAGACCCCGGGCTTGGGCTTGGACTTCGGCTTCTCCGTGGCGGTCGCGGACGACGACGCCCCCTCCGCGGCGGCCTCGGCGGCCGCGACGGACCGGGCGATCTCCGGGTCCGTCGAGGTGTCGAACCAGTGCTCGGGGGCCGACGGCAGATCCGCGTCGTCATCGGTGGCGGGCGGCTCGTAGCGGAACACCCCGTCGTCGTCCTTCTTGGCCACGGCCTTGGCGAAGTTCTCCAGCGAGTCCCCGAACTGCGAGGGGATCATCCACATCGTGGCCGCGTCGCCCTTGGCCATCTCCGGCAGGTTCTGGACGTACTGGTAGGCCAGCATCTCCGGCGTGGGCTTGGAGGCCTTGACGGCCGCGTTGACGCGGGCGATGGCGGCCGCCTGGCCCTCCGCCACGAGGTAGCGGGCGGCCCGCTCACCCTGGGCACGGAGCATGCGCGACTGCCGGTCGGCCTCCGCGTTGAGGATCGAGGCCTGCTTGTTGCCCTCGGCGTCGAGGATGGAGGCCTGCTTGGCGCCCTGGGCGGTGGTGATGGCGGCCTCGCGCTGTCCCTCGGCGGTGAGGATCGTCGCGCGCTTCTCGCGATCGGCCTTCATCTGCTTCTCCATCGACTCCTGGATCGACAGCGGCGGGTCGATGGACCGCAGCTCGACACGGGCCACGCGCAGGCCCCAGCGGCCGGTCTCGGAGTCCAGCACCCCACGGAGCTGCTTGTTGATCATGTCGCGGCTGGTGAGCGTCTGCTCGAGCGTGAGCCCACCGACGACGTTGCGGAGCGTGGTGGTGGCCAACTGCTCGACGGCGACGATGTAGTTGTTGATCTCGTAGACCGCGGCCTTGGGGTCGGTGACCTGGAAGAAGACGACCGTGTCGATGTTCAGCGTGAGGTTGTCCTCGGTGATCATGGACTGGGGCGGGAAGGTGACCACCCGCTCGCGCAGGTCCACCTTCGCGCGGACCCGGTCGATGAACGGGATGATCAGGGTGAGCTGACCACTCACCGTGCGCTGATAGCGGCCGAGCCGCTCGATGACCGCGGCCTCCGCCTGCGGGATGAGCTTCACCGAGCTCACCACCACCGAGGCGATCAATATGACGATGACGGCAAGGAAGATCAAGCCACCCATGGTTTCCTCCTGTTGTGTCGTGCTGTCGGCTGTGTGTCGGACTCGCGCTCTCTAGATGCCACGCACGACGATCGCGGTGGCCCCTTCGATCTCATGCACGAGGACCTTGTCCCCCGCGTCGAACGTCTCGCCCTCGATGAGCGGGCGCGCCGTCCAGGTATCCCCCGCGATCTGCACGAGGCCGCCGGCCGGCCCGATCGCCTCGACCACGGTGCCGTCGCGTCCGGTCAGCGCGGCCGTGTTGGTGTCGTGCTCGGGGAGCGCGGACAGGAGGCGCCGGCGCACGAGGGGTCGTACCCCCGCGACGAGGATGATCGAGACGAGGGCGAACGCCAGGGCCTGCCCCCAGACCGGCGCGCCGAGCGCGGCCGCGGCGGCCCCGCCGAGTGCACCCCCGGCGAGCATGATCAGGAACAACTCCCCGCCCGCCGCCTCACCGGCGGCGAGCAACACCGCAACTGCGAGCCAGGCAAGTCCTACATGCATGTCTACGACCCTACCGACATCCGGCGTTCGGCAGGGGGGACGTCGTCCCACGAGCGGACTACGCTCACATGACGTGTCGACTCTCAAGAAGTTCGCGTGGCTGTCGGTGGCCACGTCGATCGTCACCATCTCGCTCAAGATGGTGGCCTGGTGGGTGACCGGATCGGTCGGGCTGCTCGCCGACGCGGCCGAGTCGGTGGTCAACCTGGTGGCCGCGGTGGTCGCGCTCATCGCCATCACCGTCGCCGAGCGCCCGGCCGACGACGACCACCAGTACGGCCACTCCAAGGCCGAGTACTTCTCGGCCGTGGTCGAGGGCGCGATGATCTTCGTGGCCGCGACCTTCATCCTCTACACGGGTGTCGAGCGACTCATCAACCCCGTGCCGATCGAGTCCCTCGGACTGGGCCTCGCGATCTCCGTCGTGGCGGCCGTGATCAACGGAATCGTGGGGACGTTGCTCATCCGGGCCGGGGTCCGACACCGGTCGCCGACCCTGAAAGCCGACGGGAAACACCTGATCACCGACGTCGTCACCTCGGTCGGCGTCGTGGTCGGGGTGACCCTGGTGTGGATCACCGGCTGGGAGTTCCTCGATCCGGTCGTCGCGATCGCGGTGGGGCTGAACATCCTGTTCATCGGGTACAGGCTCGTCCACGAGTCCGGGATGGGGCTGATGGACGCGACACTCCCCGAGCAGGACAACAGGGCGATCCAGGAGGTACTGGACAGGCACCGGCAGCCGGGTCGGGTCGACTTCCACGAGTTGCGGACCCGCGAGTCCGGCCGGTGGCGGTTCGTCGAGTTCCACGCGCTCGTCCCCGGCGACTGGAGTGTCGAGCGGGGTCACGATCTGGTGGAGAAGGTCGAGCAGGAGATCCACGCCGCGCTCCCGCACTCCCACATCACCACCCACCTGGAGCCGATCGAGGACGAGCGCGCCTACAACGACGTGAGGCTGTAGTCATGGGCCACCCGATCATGTTCGACGACTCCGATCCGCTGCTCGCCCGGTTGCGTCGGATCTGCCTGGCGCTCCCCGACGCCGCGGAGAAGATCTCGCACGGGCGGCCGAACTGGTACACCACCAAGGTCTTCGCCTCCTACGGCGGAACGGTCAAGGGGGACCACGCGGATCCCCTGCTCGCCCGCGCCCTGCTGTTCCTCCCGGACCCCGAGGACCTGCCGGCCCTCGAGCAGGACCCGCGCATCGTGGTGCCCGCCTACGTCGGCGTCCGGGGATGGCGGGCGCTGCCACTGGACCGGCCCGGGGAACACGGGGCGGGCGATCCGGGCTCCGTGGACTGGGACGAGGTCGCCGAGCTGGTCGAGTCCTCCTATCGGCAACTCGCCGGGGCCCGGAGGGTCGCCCGCCTGGACGCCGAACAGCGGGAGGCCGGCCGGGGGGAGCGCTAGGCCCCTTACCGGACCTCCCGCTCCGAGGCGACGTCGTCGATCAGCACGGCGATGTGGAACATGCTGGTCAGCAACGAGCCGTAGACCGGCCAGGAGTCCCGGGGCAGTCGGCCGTCCTCGGCCATGGCGTGCGTCAACCCCACCAGGCGGTCGTGGATGGACGCCATCTCGGCATCGGGATCGGCTATCGCGTGGCCGGCGTCTCGAGCGATCGAGGCCCACTCGCTGCGGAAGCGCTCGTCCCACGGCCCCTCCGCATAGGTGGCCTCGTGGAGAGTGCGGATGAGGTGCCTCAAGTGCGAGACGGCCTCGTCGACGCGACCCAGCACCTCCTCGTAGTCGACCCCCTCGCCGGCAGGCTGTCCGCGGCCGAGGCGCTGGCGGGCCAGGCGGGGATTCGAGCGGCGGCTCTCGCGGGCGAAGTGCACCGTTCCCCACGCGGTCTCGACCTCGTCGGACACCGACTCGATCTCGCGTCTCCACGCGTCGGCGGCGTCGGTCTCCCAGGAGGTGGAGAACTCGTCGGACATGTTGATGAGGATGTCCCCGATCCGGCGGTCGATGCGGTCCACGTGGCTGGCCGCCTGTTGATCCCGCATCGGAGGGATGATCAGGAGATTGACCAGCACGCCGATCCCCACCCCGACGGCGACCTCGATGATGCGGTCGAGGAGCAGGGGCTGTTGGTCGGAGAACCCGCTGGAGAGCACGAACACCGCGGTGGTGGCGATCGCGACGCCCTCGTCCCGGATCCAGGTGATCCGGGCGCCGGCCAGACCCACGAACATCGCCAGGGCGAAGGTCCACACGTTGACGCCCAGGTAGAACCCGATGAGGAAGGACAGGCCGACGCCGATCGCGGACGCCACCGTCGTCTGCACTCCCCGGGAGAGCGACCTGTGGACGGTGGCGTGCACGGTGAGCAGGGCGGTCCACGGCGCCAGGAACGGCAACGGCGAGTCCAGGACGTGCGCGGAGAGCCACCACGCGGCCGTGGCGGCGATCACGCTCTTGACGATCTGCAGCAGGTCGGTCCTGACGTCGGGCCGGCCCGCGAGTTCTCGGAGTCGTGGCATACGCAGCATTCTCGTGGGTGGCCCGACGTGACGACAATCCCGGGCCCGGCGACCGTCGGGCGAGGTGACCGTCGGGCGAGGTGACCCGGTGCGGTGCCCGACTCTGCCCTAGGGTCGGTGGGTACTCGAGTCAGCCGTATCGCTCAGCGTCCCCGGAAGGACCCATGGACCCGCTCAGTTCCCCCACCCTGTCGGCGGTGACGGTCGATCTCGGCCTCGACACGCGGCTCGCGCTGCTCGCCGCCGGACTGGTCTTCCTGCTGGCCCTGGGGCTGGGGGTGTGGAAGTACCGGCAGATGGCCACGAGCGCGGACCACCTCGCGCACCCCTACGTCGACATCGCGCACCGGGCGGCCCTGCTCTACTCCTTCGCGATCCTGCTCATCGCCGCGTTCGTGGAGCTGAGCAGCTGGCCCACGTGGGTGAACCTCGCGGCGGCGGGGGTCCTGGTGTTCTTCTTCGTGGTGGCGATCGCCAGCTACATCGTCCACGGCGCGCTGCGGGACACGACCAACCAGTTCGAACACCCGTCGACCATGCTGCGGGTCGGGATGCTGGCACTCATCGTGGGGGAGATGGGCGGGTTCGCGGTCCTGCTGGCGGGATTCGTCGACGGTCAGTTCCTGGCCTAGCAGTTCCTGGGCTGAGCCGATTTCCGGGCGGCGCGGTTAGGCTGGCCGTATGCCGCTGCGCCCCCGTTCCGACGCCGCCTCCCCGAGGAAGAGATCGTCCGAGGGCATGGACCTGGGCACCCGGTCACTGGTGCTGGGGGTGGGGTCCCTGGCGCTGTCCTGGGTTCCACTGCTCAACATCATCGCGTTCCTCGCCGCGCTGATGGCCGTCGCCTTCGGGTTGCTCGCGCGGTGGCCCACGGGGTGGCTCACCAACCAGGAGCCGGACCCGCGCCGGGGACTGGTCGGGGTCGTCCTCGGTGGGATCGCGATCGTCGTCTTCGTCATCACGGCCGTGCGGTACTCCGCGCTGTAGCAGCACCGACCCCGCCGACGGCACCGACCCCGCCGACGGCACCGGCCTCGGCGATCGCGGTGCGTCCTCAATGCGAGTTGGACACCACCCAGCCGATCGCCGTGCGCATCCGACGGGCGAAGGTCCCGGGATGGGTCGCGCACGCGGCGTGGCCGGCGCTGATCGGGAACACCGCGCTGTGCGGCAGAAGATCGGCCATCTCGTCCTGGATCCACCGGGGGAAGGCGATGTCGCGCATGGTCTTGACGACCGCGACGGGCAGCTCCAGCTCGTGGAGCCACGACGTGGAGTTGAACCGGGCCACCTCCGTGATCACCGTCCTGTGGGTCGCGAGGGGCACGGAGGCCAGTTCCCGCATCGCCCAGGTGTAGGCGCTGGGCACCTCGTCGCCGATCTCCCTGGCCACCTCGACGGGTACGGCGTTGAGCACGGGGGCTCCCCGGGTCAGCGATCCCATCGTGATCTTCTCCAGCGCGTTGCGCTGGGCACCGGTACCGGTGGCGGCCAACACCAGTCCGCCGAGGCGGGAGGGGTCGCGACGGGCCGCGAGCTGGGCGACGATGCCGCCCATCGAGTACCCGCCGATGACCGGTTTCTCCAACTCCAGGTGGTCGGAGACGCGCAGCACGTCCTCGCCCAGCGCCCCGAAGTCGAACGGGCCGCCGTGGCCCATCCCGTGGCGGCGCTGGTCGTAGGCGATGAGCCGGTACTCGCCCCGCAGACGCTGGAAGGTCTGATACCAGTTGAGCATCCCGGTGGCGGCCATCCCGTGCAGCAGGATGACCGGCGTGAGGTGCTCCTCGCCGGTGTCGTAGAGCCTGGTGGTGACGTCGTCGGTGAGGGTGACGATCCGACCGGCCGGAAGCAGCGTCATGTCCGGCGCCATCCGCGGAAGGCGCGATGCCGACCTCGGGATCGCGGCCAGCGGGTTCCTGGTCATGAGTGTCCTCCTCGGGTACCTGACCCCGATTGTTCGCCTCTTCGCCGCGCTCTGCACGACCGGACGCGCGGTCACTCCGCGGAGACCAGTCCCCGGTCCACCAGGAAATCCCTCGCGACCAGCGCCGGATCGTCGCCGTCGACGTCGACCCGCATGTTCATCTCGACCATCACCTCGTTGTCGAGGACCTCGACGAGCGGCGCGAGGACCTCCTCGATCTCGGGGTGCGCGTCCAGGAACTCGCCCCGCACCACGGTGGCGAGGTTGTAGACGGGGAAGAAGCGCTGGTCGTCCTCCAGGACAACCAGGTCGAGGCCCTTGACCCGGCCGTCGGTGGTGTAGACCTCGCCGAACCGGCACTCCCGGCCGGTGGCGGTGGCCTGGTAGATGATCCCGGGCTGCATGATCGGCACCGGGACCGTGGCCGCGTCGAAACCGTAGGCCTCGGCCAGCCCGGGCCAGCCGTCACGGCGCACGGAGAACTCGGTCTCCATGCAGGTCACGGCGGAGTCCGGATCGGTCTGGACGAGCCGGGCGTAATCGGAGAACGTGCGCAGCCCGGTCTCCTCCGCGGTGGCCCGGCTCATGGCGAACGAGTAGGTGTTGTCGACGGTCGTCGGGGGCAGCCACCGGATGTCGTGGGCCTCGAGGTCGGCGTCCCGGACGGCCACCCACTGACCCTCGGGGTCGCGGATGGGTTCCGAGTTGCCGAGATAGCTCATCCACGCGGTGCCCGTGTACTCCATCCCGATGTCCACCTGGCCGGTGACCAGGGCCTGCCGGAAACTGTTGGACCCGGCCAGCGAGGACATGTCGGAGACCTCCATCCCGGCGGCGGCCAGGAGGAACTCCACCAGGTAGCTGCTGATCACGCCCTCGGTGAAGTCCTTGCCGCCGACCGTCACGCGCACCCCTTCGAGCGCGGGGACGGTGCCGTCCGGGCCGGGGCCCACGGGCAGGGGCACGGACCCGCCGTCGCTCAGCCCGCACCCGGTCGCCACGAGCACGGTGGCCAGACACGAGGCGAGGAGTCGCTTCACGGTGGTCATCGCAGCCCCCTCGGGTTGAACAGGACCTCGCCCACCCCGCCGAGCCAGTCGACCAGCAGGGCCAGGCACACCGCCAGGACGGAACCCACCACGAGTGTGGTGGTGTCCTGGAGTCGATAGCCGGTGTCGATGAAGATGCCCAGCCCGCCCGCGTCCACCAGGAAGCTCAGCGTGGCGGTGCCGACCGCCAGGACGAGCGTGGTGCGGAGCCCGGCCAGGATGAACGGCACCGCGAGCGGCAACTCGACCGTGCGCAGGACCCGGCTCGTCGTCATGCCCTGTCCCCTCGCGGCGTCGATGAGCGCGGGATCCACGTTCCGGATCCCCACGATCGTGTTGCGCAGCACCGGGAGCAGTGAATAGACGGCCACGGGCAGGACGCCGATCCAGAAGCCGGTCCGGTTGGTGGCCAGGAACAGCAGCACGATCAACCCGATCGCCGGTGCCGCCTGGCCGACGTTGGCGATCCCGATGGCGACGGGCGCGAGGAAACCCATCCGGCGGCGGGTGAGCAGGATCCCCAGCGGCACCCCCACCGCGACCACGATCGCGGCCACGGTGAAGGTGATCTGGACGTGCTCGAGGGTGCGCTGGGTGATGGACGAGGCGTTGAGCGAGGCCCTCTGGGTCTCGTCGAGCTCGGTCCCGAAGGCCCACCACAGCACGCCCACCGCGGCCAGCGTGATGAGGACCGGCTGGACCACCAACCGGGCCGAGTCCGCGCGGGACGCGGCGCGGGACGCGGTCGCCGCGGTGCTCACGAGCGCTCCGCGGGGTCCGGGGAACCGGGGACGTTGTGGTGGTGGTGGATGCGCCGGAGCTCTCCCACCAGGTCGTCGATGCCGATCGTCCCCCGGTACGCCCCGGAACGGTCGACCACCACGGTGGTCGCGCTGGCGGTCGAGAGCAGCCCGTCGAGCGCCTCCTGGAGCGTGGAGTCGACCGTCACGGTGCCGGCCACCGGCTGGCCACCCGAACGCAGGTCGGGCATCCGGGCCACCAGGTCCCCGCGCACCCAGCGCAGGGGGCGCCCGGAGTCGTCCAGGACCACCGCCCACTCGTCGTCCGTCCCGCGTACGCGGGAGGCGAAGTCGGCCGGGTCCTCCGACTCCCTCGCCGTCGTCGCCTCTCCGAGGTCCACGTCCCCCACCCGCCGGAGGGTCAGTGTCTTCAACGCCGCGTCGTCGCCGATGAAGCCGGCCACGGTCTCGTCGGCCGGGTTGGCGAGGATGGCCTCGGGGGAGTCGAACTGCAGGACCGACGAGCCGGGCCCGAGCACCGCGATCCGGTCGCCGAGCCTGACGGCCTCGTTGAAGTCGTGGGTGACGAAGACGATGGTCTTGTGCAGCTCCTCCTGCAGGCGGATGAGCTCGTCCTGGAGGGAGGCGCGGGTGATGGGGTCCACGGCGCCGAACGGCTCGTCCATGAGCAGCACCGGCGGGTCCGCGGCCAGGGCGCGCGCCACCCCGACCCGCTGCTGCTGGCCACCGGAGAGCTGGGCGGGGTAGCGGTCGCGGTAGTCGGCCGGGTCGAGGCCCACCAGCTCCAGCATCTGGTCCACGCGGTCCGCCACGCGCGACTTCCTCCACTTGAGGAGCCGGGGCACGGTCCCGACGTTCTGGGCGACCGTCAGGTGCGGGAACAGGCCGGACGCCTGGATGGCGTAGCCGATGTGGCGCCGCAGGGTGTCGGCGTCGAGGGTCCGGTTGTCCTGGCCGTCGATCGTGATGGTCCCCGAGGTGGGTTCGATCAGCCGGTTGATCATCCGCATCGTCGTGGTCTTGCCGCAGCCGGAGGGACCCACGAACACGGTGGTGCGTCCGGCGGGCAACTCGAGCGAGACGTGGTCGACGGCCGGTCGGTCCTGGCCGGGGTAGACCTTGGTGACGTCGTCCAGGGTGATGGGCACCCCGGACACGGCGCCGGCGTCGTGCGCGGTGGGTGTGGTCACTGGTTCCCCCTGATGGTGAGGCGTCCGAGGAGGACGAGGAGCGCGTCGAGGACGAGCGCGAGGACGACGATGAGGACGGTCGCCGTGAGCGCCATCGGCAGCGCGGTGGGCGTCCCCACCCGGGAGAGCCCGGCGAAGATCAGGTTCCCCAAGCCCGGGCCCTTGGCGTAGGCGGCGATCGCGAGGATGCCCATGGACATCTGGGTGGACACGCGGATCCCGGCGAGGATCGACGGCCACGCCAGCGGGATCTCCACCCGGCCCAGGACCCCGATCCGGCTCATCCCGACCCCGCGCGCGGCGTCCACGGTGGCCGCGGGGACGGCGTCGAGTCCGACGATGGTGTTGCGCAGGATCGGCAGCACCGCGTAGATCACCAGTGCGGTCATGGTGGGCAGCACGCCCAGCCCCAGGATCGGGATGAGGAGTCCCAGCAGTGCGAACGAGGGCACGGTCAACGCCGTGGCGGCCAGGCCGGTGGCCACGGCGGATCCGGCCCTGCTGCGGTAGACCGCCACGCCGACCCCCACCGACAGCAGCGTGGCCAGCAGGACCGCCTGCACGGTCGCGCTGACGTGCTGCCAGGAGTCGGTGGCGAGTTGGAGCCGGCGGGTGGAGATGAAGTCCACGAGGTCGTTCAACGTATCTCGGCTCCGTCCGTGCGATGAGGTCTGCTCACGCTATCCGGATGGGCACGTGTAGAGGGGTGGGAACGAGTATGTCGCGGCGCGAACCGGCGTGCGACCGGTGGCCGTGATGCACCATGGGGCCATGACTGCGAGGCCCGACCGCCCCCTGGACCCTGACCTGATCGAGCACCTCGACGAGCTGCTCGCCGCCACCGGCAGGATCGCCCGCCGCCACTTCCACGGCGAGCTCGAGGCGCTGGTCGCCGGCGACAAGGGCGGGGGGCGGGGGTACGACCCGGTGACCGAGGCCGATCGCGACATCGAGGCGTTGTTGCGGGCCGGGATCTCGTCGATGGCGCCGGGGGACCGGGTGGTGGGGGAGGAGAACGGCGAGTCCGGGCCCCCGGACGCCCCCCGCACCTGGTATCTCGACCCGATCGACGGCACCAAGGCCTTCCTCACGGGGATGGCGGGGTGGGGCACGCTCGTCGGGGTGGTGGAGGACGGCCGGGCGGTCGCCGGGTGGATGGACCAACCGGTGTTGGGGGAGACCTTCGCCGCGGTCCACGGACGCGCCACCGTACGTCGCCGATCGGACGGGCCGGAGGCATTCGATCTGCACGTGTCGGGGTGCGACGAGCTGTCCGAGGCGATCATGTACACCACCCACCCGTCGATGTTCGGGGACGGTGAGCTGCGCCGACGCTACGACGACCTCGCCACCCGGGTGCGCCTGCAGCGCTTCGGCGGGGACTGCTACGCCTATTGCATGCTCGCCGCGGGCCGGGTGGACCTGGTGGTCGAGTCCGACCTGAAGTCCTACGACATCGTGGCCCTCATCCCGATCATCGAGGCGGCCGGCGGCGTGATCACCGGACCGGACGGTCGGCAACCGCTGGACGGCGGCACGGTCGTGGCCGCCGCGACACCGGCCCTGGCGGAGCAGGCGTGGGCGGTGCTCGGCGCGGAC
>NZ_JAALEA010000162.1 GCF_014145145.1 Dietzia cercidiphylli | reverse complement strand
CTCGACCACGGTTCCGGCGCCGCGCGGGCGACGCGCCTGCCCGAGGACCGCGAACACGGCCGGCCACGCCGCACCCACGAGGGCGTCCGGGACGCCGTCCGAGGTGATGAGCGGGGTGGGCAGGCTGCCGGCGGTGACGCCGGTGTGGTCGGAGGCGAGGGTGGGCTCGAAGGTGAACCGGGCGGTGGCGACACCATCGGCGACCTCGGGCAGGGCCTCGATCGCGGTCCCTCCGGCTCCGCCACGGCCCACGCCGGCTGCGGTGCTCAGAAGGGTGCGCATGGCGGCTTCCGCGGCGGCGTCGGTGACGACCGGTGCGGCGCCCGTGGCCACGGAGTCACCCAGGGTGATCGTGATGGTCATCTCGGTCGGACCGATGGGCAGGGTCAGGTCGACGGTGCGCCCGTCCGCCGCCGGGGTCAGCACCGCGCCGGAGACCGGGTGGTGGCCGATGCCGTTCGAGTCGATCTCCCAGGCGTGCAGGACGCCGAGGCGGTGGACAGGGCTCACCACGAGGCGGCCCGCCCACGAGACGTCGGGCGCGTTGAGCACGTCCGCGACCGGGCCCTGTGCGGTGGTCACGGTGCCACGGCGGCGGCCGCTCACGGCCTCGGTGGAGGGCAGGTAGCCACGGACACGGTCGACGGTGGCGGACTCGAAGCGATCGAGCAACTCGCCGACAGGCTCGTCCACCCGGGTGATCCCGGCGACAGCGGTGGTGCCGGGGATGATGCACACGGCGTCGGCGTCGTAGCGGGCGTCATGGGCCTGCCACAGTGAGTCCGAGCGCCACCAGCGACGGACGTCGCCGTCGATGACGGGCACGAACGGGACGGGCTTGCCCGGCATGCGACAGATGTCGAGGAACTCGGCGGCGTCGGCGGGGTGCAGAGTCGCGGTGGCCAGGTCCGGGTAGCGGGCAGCGAGTGCGTCGACGACCTCGGTGGGTCGTTCCATCGCCTCGGCGCGGGGGAAGGCCGAGACGATGCGACCGGTGTCCGCGGCGTCCAGGCGGGCTTCGGCGCGCTGCACCATGCGGTGGAAGCGCTCGCGGATCGTGGGATCGAGCCACACCGAGTGGGCGCTCTCGGCCACCGCCCCGGAGGCGGTGCCGGCGGCGGGAGCGGAGGCGAGGGAGAGCTCGGCGAACCGGCGAAGCCACTGCTCGTAGGTCATGGTCCCGAGGTCACCGAAGTACGGCTTGGCGGTGCCGTTGATCGCGGCGACGATCTCCTCGCGGCGCTCGGCCACGGCCTCGGCGTCGCCGGCGACCTCGTCCAGCAGACGCCCGGTGCGGGCGGCGGTGTTGTCGATCTCGTGGATGTCCGCGCCGAGCTGGCTGCGGCCGGAGGCCATTCCGCCGTCGGCCTGGCCGGCACCCACCCAGTGGTCCACGCCGACGGTGTCCACGAGGAGCTGCTTGACCTGCGGGCTGGTGGTGGCCTCGAGCGTCGCCATGGCGGCGGTGCCCACGAGGATGCCGTCGACGGGCATGGCCGGGTAGCCGTGGGCGTTGGCCCAGGATCCGGTGAGGTAGTCCGCGGCCCGCTCCGGGGTGCCGATCCCGCCGCCGACGCACAGGACCACGTTGGGCCGGTCGCGCAGCATCGGGTAGGTGGCCAGCAGGAGGGCGTCGAGGTCCTCCCAGGAGTGGTGGCCGCCCGCGCGCCCGCCCTCGACCTGCACGATCACGGGCATATGGGGTACCTCGGCGGCGATCCGCACGACCTGGCGGATCTGCGCGACCGTGCCCGGCTTGAAGCTCACGTGGCGCAGTCCCGCCTCGGTGAGCTCCTCGATGAGGGCCACGGACTCGTCGAGCTCGGGGATGCCGGCGGTGACGATCACCCCGTCGAAGGGGACGCCCGCGGCGCGGGCCTTCTGGACCAGTCGCTTGCCGCCGACCTGCAGCTTCCACAGGTACGGGTCGAGGAACAGGGAGTTGAACTGCGCGCTGCGGCCGGGCTCGAGGAGCTCGGTGAGGCGCTGGGTGTTCTCGGCGAAGATCGGCTCGGTCACCTGACCACCGCCGGCGAGCTCGGCCCAGTGGCCGGCGTTGGCCGCGGCCGCGACGATCTCCGGGTCCACGGTGGTCGGGGTCATCCCGGCCAGCAGGATCGGCGAGCAGCCGGTGAGGCGGGTGAACGACGTCTCCACGTGCACGCTGCCGTCGGGCAGGGTGATGAGCTGGGGCTGGTACGCCGTCCACGGGCGCTCGATCGACGGGGTGGCACCCGGCGTGAAGAGGTTGCGCAGCCCGCCGCGGGTGGCGGCGGCGACCACACCGACGCCCTGGCCGCGGACCACCGAGCGGTTGAGGCGGGTCAGGGCCTCGCCCGGGCCCATGTCGAGGATCCACTCCGCGCCGGAGTGCAGGGTCTCGGCCATCTCCTCGACCCAGTCGACGGGCTCGGCGAAGACCTGGCGGGCCAACGCGGCCGCGCGGTCGGCGTCCAGGCCACAACGGGCCGCCCAGTCGGACACGATGTCCACCGCGGGGGCCATCGCGGGATGGTGGAAACCGACCTCCACCTCGAGGGGGTCGAAGACGGGGGCGAAGACGGGGGCGAAGACCTCGCCGCCGGTGAGCTTGGCCTCGCGACGGCGGCGGGACTCGGCCTCGAGGTCCGCGCAGTGACGGCGCAGGTCCTCGAGATCGTCCGGACGGCCCACCACGACGTGACGGCGTTGCGCGTTGCGGATGGAGACGGTCGGCCGCAGTGCGGGGTCGACCGCGGAGAAGACCTCGTCGACGAGGGCGCGCAGTCGCGCGCCGTCGATGCCCGACACGCCGACCATGGGGCTGGCCTCGCCACGGCGGAACAGGCCCGTGCGGCGACCGATCAGGGTGGCGGCGGCGCCGATGAGCTCGGCCATCGCCAGGAGGCGGTCGTCGATCGACCCGAAGGTCTCGACCGATTCCACGGCGAGGATGCCCTGGGAGTGTCCGACCACGGCGGCGGGGGCGGTGTCGTTGACGTCGAAGCCCTCGGCGGCGAGCGCGCGGACGGCGCCCACCTGGGTGAGCAGGACGGCCGGCAGGGAGACCGCGGCGGAGGAGAGCGACGCCTCGTCGGGGAGGTCACCGTGGTCCTCGTCCTCGCCGGTGGTGGTGTTGGCCCACTCGATGGGGCGGAAGCCGTGGGGCCGGACCACCGCGATCTCGTCGTGGACCGGCTCGGTGAGGGCGACGGAGGAGTCGACGAGGTCCTGCAGTTCGGGACCGATCCCGGTGCCGTCGATGAGGTCGCTCAACGCGTCGCGCCACGCGATCCCCTGTCCCCCGAAGGCGAGGGCGTAGGCGGTGCCCTCACGCAGGTCGTCCGCGAGCGCGCGGGCCTGGCGGCGGGCCGCGTGTCCGGTCTCGAGCGGGCGGGGTGTGAGGTCGCGGTCGTCGATCGTCACGTGTGGAACTCCTTGGCAACTTCGTCTGGGACATCTCCACGCCGAGACCAGTTGCTGGTCCGACGCAGGGCACAGACTGCCACAGGAAGTTGAGGGAGACCTCAGCTTGAGGGGGTACGGCCGTCCGTTCGGGGGTTAGCCGAGGGGGCCGACGCGTGAGCCCGATCACAATACGGAGCTGGTGGTTCCCCCATATACACAGGTGAGGGGCACCTCAGGTTTAGGGGCACCCATGTTACCGAATCGTTATCTCGTTCTCAGGGGTGATCCGCCCGACGACGGCGTGTCGCCGTCGCCTCCCACGCCCCGGCACAGCCGTCAGGCGCCGCACCGGAGAACGGCCATCATCTCGGCGTCGAGACCCTCGGTGGGGCACAGGTCGACGGCCAGACGGCGCGGCCCGGACGACCACTCGACGTGGGCCGTCCGGACCTCGTCGCCGACGGCGATCGTGACCAGTCCGCCGATCCCCGGTTGCTCTTCGGGCGCCAGCCCCCCTCGTCCGACCGTCTCGACGGCGGTCACCTCGGCGACCGTCGCCGGACCCGGAGCGGGGATCAGACGCACCTGCACCCTGGTGCCGTCGAACGCGCCGACCCAGGCCGCCAGCATCCCCGTCCCGTCCGCGCGCAGGTCGAGGGTGTACCCGTGCGCGAACCACGACCCGGTCTCGCGGACCACCTCGGCGGGAGAGGGCACGGGGGCTGCCGACGTCGGGGTGGCGACGAGGGTGGACACCCCCGCCATCGACGCCACGAGCGCGACCGCGGCCAGCGCGCGTCCCGCTCTCCGTCTCACCTGCATTGTCCTCATGAAGTCACTGTAGTCCCGCCAGTAACACGATCAGGTGCCACGAATGCGTCGAAATGGTCACCAAAACCCCAACCCGCCGACTAGATGTTGGGAGTTGTGGGGACCACACCTATCGTCGTTCCGTCACACCCGGCGGATCCGCCGCCCGATCGCCCGACAAGGAGCCGACCATGACCAGCCCGCCCAACCAAGGTGGGGTGACACCGAGAGAGACATTCTCCCGTCGCTCCGTCTTCGTCTTCGCCGCCATCGGCTCCGCCGTCGGCCTCGGCAACATCTGGCGTTTCCCCTTCGTCGCGTACGACAACGGTGGCGGCGCCTTCCTGCTCCCCTACCTCGTGGCACTGCTCACCGCGGGTCTCCCGCTGCTGTTCTTCGACTACGCCATCGGGCACCGCTTCCGCGGTTCCGCCCCTCTGAGCTTCCGACGGATGAACCGCTTCGCCGAGCCGATCGGCTGGATCCAGGTCCTGGTGTCCTTCGTCATCGCGGTCTACTACGCGGTGATCATCGCCTGGGCGGCCTGCTACGCGTGGTTCTCCGTCGACGAACGCTGGGGGCAGACGTACGAGGAGTCGGCCACGTTCTTCGCCGAGGACTTCCTCCGCGCCGGCAGCGGGTTCGGGATCGACTTCGTCCCGGGCATCGCGCTCGTCCTGGTGGTCGTGTGGATCGTCACGCTCGGGGTCCTGCTCGCGGGCGTCCAGAACGGCATCGGCCGGACCGCGCTGCTCTTCGTCCCGCTCCTGGTGGCACTCTTCGCCGCCCTCGTCGTGCGGTCGCTCTTCCTCGACGGCGCGATGGACGGCCTCAACAACTTCTTCACCCCGGACTGGGGCGTGCTCACCGAGCCGAGCGTGTGGATCGCGGCCTACGGCCAGATCTTCTTCTCCCTCTCGGTCGGCTTCGGCATCATGCTCACCTACTCGTCCTACCTCAAGCGCAAGTCCAACCTCACGAGCTCCGGCCTGGTCGTGGGCTTCTCCAACTCCGCCTTCGAGGTCCTCGCGGGCATCGGCGTGTTCGCCACGCTCGGCTTCCTCGTCTCCACGTCGGCGGGCGCGGGCTGGGAGGACGTCGGCGGCGGTCCGGGTCTGGCGTTCATCGCCTTCCCGGCTCTGATCTCGCAGATGCCCGGCGGCCCGATCTGGGGCGTGGTCTTCTTCATCTGCCTCATCCTGGCCGGCATTACCTCGCTCATCTCCATCGTCCAGGTGGTCATCTCGTCCTTCCAGGACAAGATGGGCAGCAGCCGCACCGTCTCGGTGCTGGCCGTGGGCATCCCGATGGCGGTCGCCTCGATCCTGCTCATGCCCACCGAGACCGGGCTGCAGAACCTCGATGTGATGGACAAGTTCGTCAACAGCCTCGGCATCGTCGGCATCACCCTCATCGCCCTCATCGTGGTGATCTTCGTGATGCGGCTGGCCCCCACACTGCGCGCCCACCTCAACTCGGTGTCCTCGTGGAAGGTCGGCACGTTCTGGATCGTCTGCCTGGCGGTCATCACGCCGATCGTCCTGGGTTACGCCCTGATCCGCGAGATCATGTCCCTCGTCTCCGAGCCCTACGAGGGATACGACGCCGCCATCCTGGGCGTCTGGGGCTGGGGCATGATCGGGACCATCCTCGTCCTGTCGATCGTCCTGTCGGCCCTGCCCTGGCGGGGGGCCCGCCAGCTCGACGGGCCGCCGAGCGTCGACGACGACCCGAGCGACTACAGCTACGAGGAGGGACTCACCCGTCCCGACGAGAACCCGGCTCCCACCCACACGCCCAAGGAGGCCTGAGCCATGGACGCTCCCGCGATCATCATGATGGTGCTGTTCCTGCTCGTGATCTGGGGCGGACTCGTCGCCAGCATCGTGCACTACGTCGGTCACCCCGACGACCCGGAGGGGGCCACAGCCCGTCCGCGAACTCTGACCTCGCGCCGCACGACCTGATCGCCGGCCCCGGCGTCCGCACACCACAGCGGCGCCGGGGCCGGAGTCGTCGAGGTGCCCGGACCAGTCATCGCACCGGAACTGTCACTGCATCGTGAACGCTGACGGTCAAGTGGCCGGGTCCGTCCCCACCGCGGCAGTAGCCTGGTGACCATGGAGACCGAGGGCCGCGACGCCACCACCACAGAACCCACCGGCAGCGCACCCGTCGAGGTGCGCCACCTGATCCAGCAATGGAAGCGCCTCGACGAGCTCCTCACGGGACTGAAGAGAGACGACTGGGCCGCACCCACGGCCCTCCCCGGATGGACCGTCCGCGACGTGGTGGCGCACATCGCCGGAACGGAGCACCTGCTCTCGGGCGAACCGGTACCGGACGTCGACCTCCCGCCCTCGGCCGACGAGTACGTCCGCAACCCCATCGGGGAGCTCAACGAGAAGTTCGTGCAGGAGGCCCGTCCGCTGGCGGTCGAGGACGCGTTCGCGGACTTCCGGGAGGCGGTGGCCGAGCGCACGGGACAGCTCGCCGAGATGACCCCGCAGCAGTTCGAGGCCGAGTCCGACTCCCCCGTCGGTCGCGTCCCGTTCCGTCGCTTCATGGGCGTGCGCGTCTTCGACTGCTGGATCCACGAGGACGACATCCGCCACGCCCTCGGCATGCAACACCACCTCGGCAGCGGCCCGGGGCGGTTCGCCCTCGACGAGATCGTGCGCTCCCTCCCCCGGACCGTGGGCAAGAAGGCCGGCGCCCCGGACGGCGCCCGCGTCCGGTTCCGGGTCACGGGTGAGTCCGACACCGATCTCCCGATGGCCGTCGACGTGATGGTCGCCGGCCGGGCGGGACTCGTGGACGTCGACGACTCCGCGCGGACCACGGTCGAGCTGGTGTTCGACACCCCGACCTTCGTCCGTGCGGCGACCGGCAGGATCACCGCCGAACCCGGCAACGGCGTGGAGATCAGTGGCGACGAGGACCTGGGCAGGAAGATCCTCGGGTCGATGGCCTTCACCATCTGACAGGCCCGTGGCGACTCCGACGGGGCCGGTGCCGGATCGGGCAGAGCCGTTGCCCGCGGCCGTTGCGCACATCGTGGTGATGGGGGTGTCCGGGGCCGGTAAGTCGACCGTCGCCCGCGCGATCGCCGAGCGGACGGGTGCCCTGTTCCTCGACGCCGACGACCTGCATCCCCCCGCCAACCGCCGGAAGCTGGGCGCCGGCGAGCCGCTCACCGACCTCGACCGCGGGCCGTGGCTCGACGCGGTCCGGGACAGGATGCGGCAGCGGGAACGGGAGGGGGCCCGCACCGGCCCGGACCCCGGCGTCGTCGTCGCGTGTTCGGCACTGCGCCGCGCCTACCGCGACGTCCTCCGGGACGTCGACCGGCCGGTGTTCTTCGTCGGACTCGGCGCCGACCCGGAGCTCCTCGCCGCCCGCCTCGCCGCTCGACGCGGGCACTTCGCATCCCACCGGATCCTCGAATCGCAGCTGGCCACCCTGGAGTCCCTGGGCCCGGACGAGGACGGGATCACCTGCCCGATCGCGCTTCCGGTCGAGGAGATCGCCGACAGGGCCCTCGCCGCGCTCCGGAAGGACCGTCGTCGGTGAGCCGGCGGTGAGTCCGCGGTGAGCCGGC
>NZ_JAALEA010000161.1 GCF_014145145.1 Dietzia cercidiphylli | reverse complement strand
CGGGGATCGCCAACAAGCTCGGCGCCCGGTTCGCGGTCGCCACCCTCGCCGCGGTGAGCGGTTCCGGGCTCGACGCCCGGGTCGTGGGAAATCCGGTGAGGCGGGCGGTGGCCGGTCTCGACCGGCGTGCCCTCCGAGCGGAGGCCCGGGCGGCCTTCGGACTGGACCCCGACGCGCCGACCGTGCTGGTCGTGGGCGGATCCCAGGGGGCGCGGTCCCTCAACGCCTCGATGTCCGCGGTGGCACAGGAGTTCTCCGACTCCGGGGTCGGGGTGCTCCACGCAGTGGGACCCAAGAACCTCGGTGACGCACCGACCGTGGTCGGGGACGGCCCCGCCTACGTGACGGTGCCGTATCTGGACCGGATGGACCTGGCGTACGCGGCCGCCGACCTGATCCTGTGCCGGTCCGGTGCGATCACGGTGGCCGAGGTGTCCGCGGTGGGGCTCCCCGCCGTGTTCGTCCCGCTCCCACACGGCAACGGGGAGCAGGCCCTCAACGCCCGCGACCTGGTCGCGGGTGGGGCGGCGTTGCTCGTCGAGGACGCCGCGCTCACCCCGGACCACCTGCGGTCCACCGTCCTGCCACTCGCACTGGACCGGGAGCGTCTGGACACCATGTCCGCGGCCGCCGTCAGCGGTGGCTCACGAGATGCGGCGGAGGTCGTGGCGCGCATCGCGCTCGACGCCGCCGGGAAGGCCCGGCGTTGACCGAGAGCACCACACCGCAAGCCCGACCCACCGGGGACGACGTCACGGCGGGGTCCGTTCCCGCCACCCTGACCCGGGTCCACATGATCGGCATCGGGGGCGCGGGCATGTCCGCCGTCGCGCGGATCCTGCTCGACCACGGTGTGGCGGTCTCGGGAAGCGACGCCAGGGATTCGGCGGACCTCCGGGCGCTGGAGGCGCGCGGCGCGGTGGTCCGGGTCGGCCACGACGCATCGGCGCTGGACGCGCTCGACGCCCCGCCGCAGATCGTGGTGGTCTCCAAGGCCGCGATCCCCGCGGACAACCCCGAGCTGGTCGCGGCCCGGGCCGCCGGGATACCCGTGGTCACCCGCTCCCGGGTCCTGGGTCACCTCGCCCGTGCCGGTCGCTCGATCATGGTGTGCGGCACGCACGGGAAGACCTCCACGACGTCGATGCTGATCGCCGGCATGCTCGCCGCCGGTGCGGACCCGTCCTTCGCGGTGGGGGGCACCGTCCTGCAGTACGGCACCAACGCCCACGGCGGGGCCGACCCGGTGTTCGTGGCCGAGGCCGACGAGTCCGACGGCTCACTGGTGCACTACGAGCCCGACGTGGTGATCCTGACCAACGCCGAGCCCGACCATCTCGACCACTTCGGCACCGCCGAGGCGTACTTCGAGGTCTTCGACACCTTCCTCGCCCGGATCCCGGACACCGGCGTCCTGGTGGTCTGCCTGGACGACGCGGGAGCGGCCGAGCGCGCGCGCCGGGCGGCGTCCGTGGGGGTGCGGGTGGTGGGGTACCGCACCACGGCCGGCCCCACGACCGACCTTCCGGTGGTGGGTGAACTCGACGGGATCGAGGTCGACTCGGGCGGGACCCGGGCCGGGCTCACGTTGGACGGGCGGTCTCGTGGCGACCTCCACGTGGGGACCCCGGGCCGACACATGGCGCTCAACGCGCTCGCCGCTCTCCTGGCCGCCCGGGAGGTCGCCGGGGACGCCGGGATCGACGTCGACCACGTCCTGTCCGGTCTGTCCGGATTCGGGGGAGTGGGGCGTCGGTTCGAACCCAAGGGCACGGTCGCGGTCCAGGGTGGACTGGTGCGGGTGTTCGACGACTACGCGCACCATCCGACCGAGGTCAGGGCGGTCCTGAGCGCCGGGCGGGAGATCGTCGCCTCGGACGGTGGCCGCCTGATCGCGGTCTTCCAGCCCCACCTCTACTCCCGCACCCGCATCTTCGCCGAGGAGTTCGGGCGGGCGTTGTCCCTGGCCGACGAGGTGGTGGTGCTCGACGTGTACGGCGCGCGCGAGCAACCCGAGGAGGGCGTCGACGGCGGCCTCGTCACCCGCCACGTGAGCTCGCCGGCCCACCACGTCCCCGACCTCGACACCGCCCTGTCCACGGTGCTCGGGATCATCCGGCCGGACGACGTGGTCTTCACGCTCGGGGCCGGAGACATCACCACGCTCGGCCCGAGGATCGTCGCCGGGCCCGCGGGGAGCGGGACGGGGTCATGACGAGGCCGACGCCGTGAAGGGGGCTCAGCGGTGACCGACGAGCCACGCGACCACCCGACGGACCCGGCGGATCCGACGGACCCGCTGGACCAGGCGGCCTCGGACGACCCGGACCGGAGACTCGCCGCGGCGGCCGTCCGTAGCTCGGACGAGCGGGTGCGTCACTCCGACCCCGCGGTGCGGGCCACGCTGCGCAGGCGACGTCGCCGCACCAACCGCATCTATGTGGGGCTCGGTGTGGCGCTGGTCGTCCTCCTGGTGGGATACATCGCGCTGTACTTCCTGCCGGTGTTCTCCGTCCGGGAGGTCCGGGTCGTCGGGACCCGGACCATTCCCGTGGAGGCGGTGACCGAGCGCGCGGCGGTGTCCCCCGGGACCCCGCTGCTCCAGGTGGACACCCACGCGGTGGCGCGCCGCGTGGCGGGGATCCCGAGGGTGGACCAGGTCACGGTCACGCGGGACTACCCGTCGACCCTGCGGATCGAGCTGATCGAGCGCACCGCCCTGGTCGTGGTCGAGGTCGACGGCGCCCGGCACCTGGTGGACGGGCAGGGCATCGACTTCGGGCAGGGGGACCCGCCTCCCGGAACCCCGGAGCTCACCGTGGGGGACGGCGCACGCTCCGACCTGCCCGGGATCGTCCGGGACCTGTCGACGGTCTTCGCCGAGGTCCGGGGGACCGCGGGGCAGGAGATCGCGTCCGTCGAGGTGGAGAGTCCGGCGTCGATCGTCCTCACCCTCGTCGACGGGCGCACCGTGGAGTGGGGGGCCGCGGGTCGCGACCACGAGAAGGCGGTCGCCCTGCAGATGGTCCTCGAGCAACCCGGGCAGGTCTGGAACGTCTCCAATCCGGCGTTGCCGGCCTCACGGTAGACCGACACGCCCGCGAGCCTCGTGGACGTGCGGGGCCGGTGCCCCTACCGTGTGATCCGACGGCGGAAACCGCCTCTGACCAGCAACTTTAACCCTCAAGTAGAGGGTGAGAGTTAGGCGAGAGTCTTTCGTCGAGACAGCATGCAACCGAGCACGACACCCCCAAAGGAAGGCCGGGCCTCGATGAGCTCACCGCACAACTACCTCGCAGTCATCAAGGTCGTCGGAATCGGGGGCGGCGGTGTCAACGCCGTGAACAGGATGATCGACGAGGGCCTCAAGGGCGTCGAGTTCATCGCGGTGAACACCGATGCGCAGGCTCTGCTCATGTCCGACGCCGACGTCAAGCTCGACGTCGGTCGCGAACTCACCCGCGGCCTCGGTGCCGGCGCCGACCCGGAGGTCGGGCGCAAGGCGGCGGAGGACCACAAGGACGAGATCGAGGAGGTCCTCAAGGGCGCGGACATGGTCTTCGTCACGGCCGGGGAGGGCGGCGGTACCGGCACCGGTGGCGCGCCGGTCGTCGCGGCCATCGCGCGTAAGCTCGGCGCGCTCACCGTCGGCGTCGTGACCCGCCCGTTCTCCTTCGAGGGCAAGCGTCGCGGGGGACAGGCCGAGGCGGGGATCGAGGGCCTGCGCGAGGCCTGCGACACCCTGATCGTGATCCCCAACGACCGCCTGCTCCAGCTCGGGGACGCCGGCGTGTCCATGATGGAGGCCTTCAAGACCGCCGACGAGGTCCTCCTCAACGGCGTCCAGGGGATCACCGACCTCATCACCACCCCCGGCGTGATCAACGTCGACTTCGCCGACGTCAAGGGCGTCATGTCCGGGGCCGGCAGCGCGCTCATGGGGATCGGCTCCTCGCGGGGCGAGGGTCGGGCGTACAAGGCCGCGGAGGCCGCCATCAACTCGCCGCTCCTGGAGACCACGATGGAGGGCGCCAAGGGTGTACTCATGTCGATCGCCGGCGGCAGCGACCTGGGTCTGTTCGAGATCAACGAGGCCGCGACCCTCGTCCAGGAGGAGGCGCACCCCGACGCCAACATCATCTTCGGCACCGTCGTCGACGACTCGCTCGGCGACGAGGTGCGGGTGACCGTCATCGCCGCCGGGTTCGAGGGCGGCTCCCGGCAGTCCTCCGGTGCGGGTCAGTCGCGGCGCGGCCGCCACCACCTCGACGACGACGAGGTCCCCGGCGCCTCCGGCGACACCGGCGGTGCCTCCGGGCTCGGATCGACCCCTCTCGACGGCGGGCGTCGCGAGGAGCGCCGTGAGTCGGCTCAGGCCGGCGCCGGTACCCAG
>NZ_JAALEA010000160.1 GCF_014145145.1 Dietzia cercidiphylli | reverse complement strand
GGGTCTGCCCGTCGTGGCCACCACCGCCGCGCACTGTGCGGGTCCGGAGGACGCCCGTCTGGCCTCGGTCATGGCGGCGCTCGGAGCCCGCAGCGCCTTGGAGACCCATGCCGCGCACCTGCCCGCGGCCGGCGGGGCGTACCTGCGCCCGGGGGAGGAGATGGCAGAGCTGTTCGACCGCTGGCCGGACGCCGTCACCGGCGCGGCGAGACTGGGCCGCGAGTGTGCGTTCGACCTCAGGCTCATCGCCCCCGAGCTACCGCCGTTCGACGTTCCCGAGGGCCACACCGAGGACACCCGGCTCGCCGAACTCACCTATGCGGGGGCCGAACGGCGCTACGGGAGGCGTGGGTCGGCACCGGAGGCCTACGCCCAGATCGACCGCGAGCTGGGGGTGATCGCCGAGCTGGGGTTCCCCGGCTACTTCCTGGTCGTCCACGACATCGTCGAGTTCTGTCGTAGGGAGGGGATCCTCTGCCAGGGCAGGGGTTCGGCCGCCAACTCGGCGGTCTGCTACTCCCTCGGCATCACCAACGTCGACCCGGTGGGCGCGCACCTGTTGTTCGAGCGATTCCTGTCCCCGGAGCGGGACGGTCCGCCCGATATCGACGTGGACATCGAGTCAGGTCGCCGGGAGGAGGCCATCCAGTACGTCTACTCCCGCTACGGGCGGGACCACGCCGCGCAGGTGGCCAATGTCATCACCTACCGGGGGCGGTCCGCCGTGCGGGACGTGGCCCGGGCACTCGGCTACTCCACCGGGCAGCAGGACGCGTGGTCCAAGAGCATCGACCGGTGGTCGGGGCTGAAGAACCACGATCGGGAGGCCACCGAGCACACCGTCCCGGCCGACGTGCTGGCGCTGGCCCGCAGACTCGTCGGACTGCCCCGGCACCTCGGCATCCACTCCGGCGGCATGGTGATCTGCGACCGGCCGGTGGCCGACGTGGTGCCCGTCGAGTGGGCACGAATGGCCGGGCGGACCGTCCTGCAGTGGGACAAGGACGACTGCGCGGCGGTCGGTCTGGTCAAGTTCGACATGCTGGGGCTGGGGATGCTCACGGCGCTACACCACGCCATCGACCTCGCGGCCGAGCACAAGGACCTCGAGGTGGACCTGGCCCGACTGGACCTCTCCGATCCCGAGGTCTACGAGATGCTGTGCCGGGGTGATTCCGTGGGGGTGTTCCAGGTGGAGTCGCGGGCGCAGATGGCCACGCTGCCCAGACTCCGGCCGCGGACGTTCTACGACCTCGTGGTGGAGGTGGCGCTCATCCGCCCCGGCCCCATCCAGGGCGGCTCCGTGCACCCCTACATCCGTAGACGCAACGGGCGGGAGGAGGTGGTGTTCGACCACCCCGCGCTCGAGGCGGCCCTGGGGCGGACGCTGGGGATCCCGCTGTTCCAGGAGCAGCTCATGCAGATCGCCACCGAGATCGCCGGGTTCACCGGGGCGGAGGCGGACCAGCTCCGCCGGGCGATGGGGGCCAAGCGCTCACCCGAGCGGATGGCGCGGCTGCGGGAGAGGTTCTTCGCGGGCATGCGTGACCTCCACGGCATCGGCACCAGCCCACCCGGTACGCCGGTCACCGGGCCCGAGGTGGGGGAGCGGATCTGGGAGAAGATGTGCGCGTTCGCCAACTACGGCTTCCCCGAGAGCCACTCCCAGTCCTTCGCGGCGATCGTCTACTACTCGGCGTGGTTCAAGTGCCACCACCCGGCCGTCTTCTGTGCGGCGCTGCTGCGTAGCCAGCCGATGGGGTTCTACTCGCCGCAGTCCCTCGTGGCCGACGCCCGCAGGCACGGCGTCACCGTGCACCGCCCCTGCGTCAACCGCTCGCTCGGCGGTGCCACGTGTGAGAACGGGGGCACCGAGGTGCGCCTCGGCCTGGAGTCCGTGCGGGCGATCGGCACCGACCTCGCCACGGCGATCGCCGACGAGCGCGATACCCACGGCCCGTTCCTCTCGGCCGCCGACCTCGCCGGCCGCACCGGGCTGACCGTCCGACAGATGGAGGCGCTGGCCACTGCGGGGGCCCTCGACGCGCTCGGCGT
>NZ_JAALEA010000015.1 GCF_014145145.1 Dietzia cercidiphylli | reverse complement strand
TGCTCACCACGCTGTTCTGGTCGTCCCGGCCGGTGTCGTGGGTCAACACCGCCGCGCCGTTCGCCCTGGCGTACTTCCTGGCCACCGGGGGGTTCGACCTCGTCGGCGTGATCGGCACGATCTTCTTCCTGGTGCCGTACAACCTCGCGATGTACGGGATCAACGACGTCTTCGACTACGAGTCCGACCTGCGCAACCCCCGCAAGGGCGGGGTCGAGGGGTCGGTGCTCGAGCGGTCCCGTCACACGGCCACCCTCGTGGCCTCGGCGGTGACCACCGTGCCGTTCCTCGTGTACCTGGTGCTGACGGGGACGGTGGAGTCGTCCCTGTGGCTCGCCGCGAGCGCGTTCGCGGTGATCGCCTACAGCGCCAAGGGGCTGCGGTTCAAGGAGATCCCGTTCCTGGACTCGCTCACCTCCGCGTTCCACTTCGTCTCCCCGGCGATCGTCGGCTGGACCATCGCCGGTGCGGAACTGACCGGGGGGGTGTGGGTGTGCCTGATCGCGTTCATGCTGTGGGGTGCGGCCTCGCAGGCCTTCGGGGCCGTGCAGGACGTCCGCTTCGACCGCGAGGCGGACCTGAAGTCCGTCGCCACCGTGCTCGGGGCCCGGGCCGCGGTGTGGTTCGCGCTGGCCTGCTACGCCGCGGCGGTGGTCGTCCTGTTGGCGGCGGCGCCGTGGCCGGCCTCCGGGGCAGCCTTCGCGATCCTGCCGTACCTCGCCACCGTGGCGGCCTATGTCGGGGTCACCGACGCCGATGCCGAGCGCACCAACGAGGGCTGGAAGCGCTTCCTGGTGCTCAACATGCTGGCGGGCTTCTGCGTGTCGCAGATCGTTCTGTGGTCGGTGCTCGTCTGGTCCTGACGCCGCTCGCCGCCCCCGCGGTCACGCGACCTCCGGGGCGCGCACGTCGAGGACGCGCCTGAGGCCTCAGCGCTGGACGCGGGCCATCCAGCGTTGCGAGGGCGGGCTGATGCGCCAGTTGCGGGCGATCGTCCGGAACGCGCGGGAGAACCGCCGGCGCATCGCGGCGGGATCGTCGAACGGGCGCGCCGAGATGCCCACGGTGAGCGACCGGTCCACCCGGAGGCGGTCGGCGGCACCGAACTGGAACGACAGGTCGATGTCGTCGTGCAGCTCCGGGTCCGATCGGTTCACCCCGTCCCGCACGCGATCCCAGGCCTCGCGCCGCATCGCCAGGTTCGACCCGAACAGCACCGGGTGCGCCATCGCGGCGCCCACGGAGACGAAGTACGCGTCCATGTAGAGCAGCCGGGCGGCGCGGGCCCGCCAGCCGCTGAGCCCGATGAACTCGCCCGGGCCGGAGATCGCCACGAGCTCGGGGTCCTCGGTGAACGCCTTGTCGATCCGCTGCACCCAGTCCGGGCCCGGGCGGGAGTCCGCGTCCAGGCGGGCGATCACGTCTCCCGAGGCCGAGTCGTAACCGGTGGCCGTGGCCGAGGGGATGCCCCGCACGGCCTTGGTGACCACCCTGGCCCCGGCGTCGCGGGCCACCTCGGCACTGTCGTCGGCACAACCGTTGTCCACCACCACGATCTCGTCCGGTGTCCTGGTCTGGCGACGCAGGGCCGCGAGGCACCCGGCGAGCTCGTGGGCGTCGTCGAGGACGGGGACGACCACGGAGATGCGCATGCCCCTCATCCTGCCAGCGGGGCGCCGACCCCATCCAACCGGGCGATTTGTGCCCCGTTCGAGCCTGTGTGTAATCTGCTAGAGGCTTTCACCCCGAGCCGCGAAGTGATTCGCGAACCGGAGTGGCCGGCCCCCTTAGCTCAGTCGGTAGAGCGTTTCCATGGTAAGGAAAAGGTCGACGGTTCGATTCCGTCAGGGGGCTCGCACTGTGCGGGGCGGTTCGATCGCCCGACTGGCAGGGCATGCCGGTGTAGCTCAGCTGGTTAGAGCGCACGACTCATAATCGTGAGGTCGGGGGATCGAGTCCCCCCACCGGTACCGATCAGGATCACGAAGGCCGCCCACGTGTCGTGGGCGGCCTTCGTCGTGTCCCGCGGTTCCCTCACCGAGCGGCGGGCTCCACCCGTTCGGCGGCCTCCACGCGCCGACGACGACGGTGCCGGGTGTGCTGGATGATGCTCGCCGCGACGGCCGCCGCCAGCAACGCGTACAGCGTGAGGGTGATGGTCGAGGAGAACAGGATCGACACATCGCCCTCGGACTGCGCGAGCGACCGACGCAGTTCGAGCTCCGCCAGCGGTCCGAGGATCGCTGCGATCAGCACCGGGGCCAGCGGGATCGAGTACCGGCGCATGAGGAATCCCACGATGCCGATCGCGATCACCATCCAGAGATCGAGCGTCGACGAGGAGATCGCGTAGGTGCCGAGCATCGCGATGACCGTCACCCCGGCGTACAGGTAGTGGCGGGGGATCAGCAGCAGCTTCGCCCACACGGCCGCGAACGGCAGGTTGATGATCAACAGGATGATCAGGCCGACGAACAGGCTGGCCAGCAGCGGCCAGACCAGTGCGGCGCTCGTCTCGAACAGCAGGGGACCGGGCTGCATCCCGTACTGCTGGAACGCGGCCAGCATCATGGCGGCGGTCGCCGAGGTCGGCAGGCCCAGGACGAGCAGCGCCCCCATCGCGCTGCCGGCGGTGGCATTGCCCGCGGCCTCGGGTGCGGCGACGCCCTGGAGCGCGCCGCGGGTGCCGAAGTCGGGGTCGTGGCGCCGCGCGGCCAGTGCCTTCTCGGTGCCGTAGGCGAGGAACGTCGGGACCTCGGAGCCGCCGACCGGGATCGTGCCGAAGGGCAGACCGAACGCCGTGCCGCGGAGGAAGGCGGGGACGATTCTGCGCATCTCCTTCCGGGTCGGGAACGGTGAGCCCTCGGTGGTCACCGGACCGCCGATGTGCGCCTCGCGGTGGATCCGCGACGCCTGGTGCAGCACCTCGCCGAGGGCCAGCAGGCCCACGGTGATCACGATGATCGAGATGCCCTCGAACAGGGACGGGTTGTCCAGCGTGAATCGCTGGGTGCCGGTCATCGAGTCGGTTCCGACCAGGGCGAGAGCGAGACCCAGCCCGAGCGCGGCGAGTCCCCTCACGACGGACTCGGCGACCACCGCCGAGATGGCGACGAAGGCGAACACCGCCAGAGCGAAGTACTCCGGTGACGAGAACGCCCGGGCGAGGACGATCAGATAGGGGGAGAACATCACCACGCAGGCGCACGCGATCATGCCGCCCGTGAACGCACCGATCGCCGAGATCCCCAGGGCCTTGGCCGCCCGGCCGCTCTTGGCCATCCGGTGCCCTTCGAACGTCGTGGCTATGGCGGACGAGTTGCCCGGTGTATTGAGCAGGATCCCGGAGGTCGAGTCGCCGAACAGTCCGCCGAAGTAGATGCTGGCGAACATGATGAAGGCGCCGGTCGGGTCGAGGGTGAAGGTGACCGGCAGGAGCAGGGCGACCGCCATCGCGGAGCCGAGTCCCGGTAGGACACCGACCGCGGTGCCGAGGAGGGCACCGATCAGCAGGAGGGTGAGGTTCATCGGGGTGAGCACCCCGGCGAGGCCCTCGCCCAGCAGGCTCAGTTGCTCCACGGCACGACTCCTTCGAGGATTCCGGCGGGCAGTCCCAGGCCGAGCCCGGCCGAGAACGCGATCTGGATGACGGAGGCGAAGATCACCGAGACGGCGATGTCGAAGACCGGCCGTCTGCTCCCCAGCGCGCGGCTCACGATCCAGAACAGCGCGCTGGCGGTGACCAGCCAGCCGACGGGCTGGAGCAGGAACGCGAACCCGATGAGGGCGGCGATCACGATTCCGGTGGTGCGGTAGTCGACGGGCACGTACTCCGGGTCGGCGGCGGGTACCGGCGACGTCGTGGTGGGGGAGTCGACGGGGTCGTCGATCGCGGCCAGGTCCTCGAGCATGTCGGTGGACAGTTGACCCATGGTCGAGGTGGCCGCGGTGTGCCGAGGGGTGCGGATGACGTTGATCGCCAGCAGTCCGCCGGTCAGGATCAGGAATCCGGCCACGAGGGCGGGGACGAACCGCGGCCCGGGTGCTCCCACGCCCTCGGGGACATCCATGGTGATGATCTGCACGATCATGAACACTGCGAGCGCGAGTACGCCGGCGGCGAACCCGAGCTCGGTCCGGTCGCGCCACCACCGCCTCCGGTCGCCGGACCGGGCCGGCGGGACCGCCGTGCTCGTCTGGTCGGATAAGAGTGTCATTGCCCCAGCTCCCTGATGATGTCTTCGGTCGTGGCGATCTCCGCGTCGAGGAACCGTGCGAACTCGTCACCTGCCATGAACTCGTCGGTCCAGTTGTTGCGCCCGAGGGTGTCGCGCCACTCGTCGGTCTCGCGCATCTCCGCGATGATCGCGATGAGCTCGTCCCGGACCTCGTCCGGGATGTCCGGTGGGGCGACCAGTCCGCGCCAGTTCGACATGGACACGTCCACTCCCTGTTCGATGAAGGTCGGGGTCGACAGCTCCTCGACCGGGGTCGCCGACGAGACCCCGAGCGCACGGAGCTCGCCCGCCTCGATCTGGGCGTCGAAGTCGTTGGCGCCGGAGATGGCGCCCACCGCGGAGCCGCTGATCATCGATCTCACGACCTCCCCACCACCGGAATAGGCGATGTAGTTGACGAGGGCCGGGTCGATGCCGGCGGCGTCGGCGAGCATGCCGGTGAGCAGATGGTCGATGCTCCCGAGCGACCCGCCCGCGATCGCCATGCCCGGATGCTCACGCCATGCCGCGAGGAACTCGTCGAGGGTCTGGTACGGGGAGTCCGCCGGGACCACCAGCACGTTGTAGTCGTCGGCGAGGCGGGCGATCGGCGTCGTGTCCTCGAGCGTGGCGTCGGAATCCTGCAGGATCACCCCGCCCACCATGACGCCGCCGGTGACCAGCAGTGAGTCGGTGCGTCCGGCGAGCTGGACGAACTGGGTCAGTCCGATGGTCCCGGCCGCGCCCGGGACGTTGCGGACCCGCACCGCGTTGACGATCCCGTTGGTCATGAGTGCCTGCTGAGCTTCCCTGCCGAACGTGTCCCACCCGCCCCCGGGGGCGGCCGGTGGGATGATGCTCAGTTGGGTCCGCGGGTTGTCGCCGCCTCCGGATCGGCTGGCGTCGGTCGCCGCGGCCGTGGTGAGCCCGACGGCGAGTACCACGGTCAGGATGCGGGCGAAGGGGTGTCGCATCAACGGTCCTTCCAGGTGGTCGATGGCATGAGCGCCACCGAGGGATGAGCTGAGCATGGATCGGCGACGTGTGATGTGGGGCACAACTAGTCTTTGTGCTCATTGATGCTCACGCCGTCGGGCCGGACGGTGGCGGTGCGGGCGAGGGGAGGAGCGGGGTGGCGCGGTACTCGGAGTGGTTGCTCAGCCGGCGGTTCCGGCTCCTCGTGGTGCTGCTGATCCAGTGCGCTGTCGTGGTGACCTGCGTGGGCCTGACGGCCTTCGCCGCGGCCCGGGCCCAGGAGCGGCAGGTGCGCGAGGCCACGACCGAGCGGGTCCTCGCGGTCGCGCGTAGCCTCGCGGATCTCGACCAGGTGCGGGTGGCCATCGGGCGGGGTGACGCCGAGCAGGAGCTGCAACCGTTGACCGAGCTGATCCAGCAGGCGTCCGGCGTCGACTACGTCGTGATCAGTGACGCGCGGGGGATCCGGATAACCCACCCGGTGGCAGGGGAGCGTGGCCGACCGGTCTCGACCGACCCGTCGGACGTCCTGGCGGGAGCCACCTTCGTCGGCACCGAGGAGGGGACGCTCGGTCCGACCCTGCGTGCCAAGGTGCCCGTGTACCGCGACGGTGACGTGGTCGGCGCGGCATCGGTCGGGGTGCTCGAATCGGAGATCGCCGCCGACCTGCGGTCGAGTCTCACGGCGATGGCACCGTGGGTGTTGCTGGCGGTGCTGGTCGGGCTGACCGGGGCGGCCGGGGTCTCGGCGGCGATCGGCGCCCGGGTCCGCAGGCTGGAGGCGGAGAACGCCGAACTGGGGGAGCAGCGACGGTTGTCCCGGGCTCTGCGCGAGCAGACCCACGAGTTCCGGACCCGCATCCATGCGGTGTACGGGCTGGTCGAGAGCGGCGAGGCCGACGCGGCACTGGACTACCTGGCGGAGCTGGCCCCCATCACCGGTGCGGACACCCGCGACGGGGGCGTCGAGGATCCGCGCCTGCGCGCGGTGTTGGGGGAGATGGCGGCGGAGTACCGGACACAGGGGGGACTGCTGGAGATCGACCCCCTGACCTCGACGAGCGCAGGTGAGCTCGGGGGCGACGACCTCTCGCTCATCGCCAATCTGGTGATCAACGCCGTCGAGGCGGCGGGGCCCGGGGGCCACGTCCAGGTTCTGGTGCTGGCGGACGAGTTCGGCACCGAGGTGGCGGTGGGTGACGACGGGCCGGGCCTGGACCCGGAGGCGCTTCCGACGATGATCGAGCACGGTTACTCCACCAAGGAGCCGGGTGGCCGGAACGCGACGCGCGGCGTGGGCCTGGCGGTGGTCTGGCAGATCGTGCTGGACCGGGATGGTGAGATCGAGGTGGGCAGGTCGCCGGCCGGTGGGGCGCTGGTCACCGTACGGCTGCGGGGGGGACGATGACGGACGAGGGACAGGGCGGCCGCGTCATCCGGACGCTCATCGTCGACGACGATCCCGTCGCGCGGCGCCTGCACAGTCGGTACGTGGAGGGCGTCGCGGGCTTCGGCGTGACCGCCGCGGTCGCCGACGGGCAGGGGGCGGTGGGGTGGGTGGCCGGTGGCGGGATCGACCTGGTGCTACTCGACATCGGCCTGCCGGGGTTCAGCGGGATCGAGGTGCTGCACCGGATCAGGACGATCTCCCGCCGCCCGATCAGTGTGATCGTGGTGAGTTCGTTGCGGGACCGCATCACCGTTCGGCAGGCGCTGTCCGGACAGGTCGCCGGGTATCTGGTCAAGCCCTTCACCAGGGCCGCGATGGTCGAGCGACTGGAGCGGTTCCGGTCCGAGTTCGCCGCCGGGCCGCCGGCCGAGCTCGACTCGTTCGGGCAGGGGGAGATCGACGCCCTGCTGCGGAGGGGGGCGGGCGTGGGGCCCACGGCCCCGGCGACGGAGGGGCCGACCCGGGCACCGGA
>NZ_JAALEA010000159.1 GCF_014145145.1 Dietzia cercidiphylli | reverse complement strand
CAGACCCCCGGCGAACAGCGTCACGGCATCCCGGGCCACGCCGGATCCGGGGTCGGTGCCGGATTCGTCGTCGTCGGGCCCGAGGTGCCGTGGGGGAAGCGCGAGGATGGCCCACACCCCCAGGACGGCGGTGATCACGGCGGGCACGAGGGTCCACGAGACGGCGGCGTCGCCGGCGCCGAGCACCGCCAGCACCGCGAACGCCGCGACCGCACCGACCGCGGTCACCACCGACCCGACAGTGACCAGGACCGAGTTGGTGGCGGCGAGGATCCGGTCGGGCACCACCCGTGGCATGGCCGCGGTCATGCCGGTGTTGATGAGCCGGCCGAGTCCGATCGCGACCAGGGACAGCCCGAACAGCGCGGCCAGTCCCGCTCCCGAATGGACGGCACCGGCGGCGATGAGCGCGATCGTGGCGACGATCGCCAGGGTTCTGACGAGTGCCGCCACCGCCACCACGACCCGCCTGTCCCAGCGGTCCAGGGCGGCGGCGGCGAACGGGCCCACGATCGAGTACGGCAGCAGCATCACGGCGAACCCGCCCGCGATCGCCGCCGGTGTCGTGGCGGTCTCGGGGCTGAAGAGCACGATCCCGCCGAGCGCGGCCTGGTGGATCCCCTCGCTGAGCAGGGCGGCCAGGCGCGCGGTGGACAGGCGGCCGAGACCGTCGGACTCGCGCAACGCCGTGGCCAGGCGCCCGCGCGTCGGATCGGCCGGTCCTGCGGACAAGGAGGTCACGGGAGCCACCGTAGCGAGACCCGATCGAGGGGACGCGGATGTGGGCGGGCGGTGGCGCGGGCATCATGGGGACATGGACACGGGACCGGACGATCTGAGTGGCGGAGGCCTCTTCGGCGACCGCCTCTACGACGCGATGGACAAGCGGGATCCCGTCGCGGGCTCGCTGCTCATCGCGGCGCCGGACATGCCGGACCCCAACTTCCGGCGCGCCATCATCTACGTGATCGAACACGACCATTCCGGTTCACTCGGCGTGGTGATCACCCGCCGGAGCGACACGCCGGTCGAGACGATCCTGCCCGGCTGGGCGGAGATGTGTGCGCCACCGGCCGTGTTCCACATCGGAGGCCCGGTCAAGCCGGACACCGGGATCGCGTTGGTGGTGCTCGGGTCGGGTGTCGACGGCGAGATGCACCAGGGGTTGCAGCAGATCGAGGGCAGGGTCCACGTGGTGGACCTCGACAGCGAACCCGACCTGCTCCGCGACTCCGTGGAGGGGATGCGCGTGTTCGTGGGGTACACCGGCTGGGCGCCCGGGCAGTTGCAGGGAGAGCTCGACCGCGGCGACTGGTACGTGGCCCCCAGCCTGCCGAGCGATCTGCTCGCGCCGGCGCACGTGGACGTCTGGGGAACGGTGCTGCGTCGCCAGGAGATGCCTCTCCCCCTCTACGCGACCTTCGTGAACGACGGGGACGTGAACTGATCCGACCCGACCGGTCGGGTGTCTCATTATGTGAGACGAAGTAGTCAGATAGTAGGACCGCGAGTATTCTCCCGCTGGTGGACGCAGGAGCGAGCGGCGAGACCCGGGTGGGCCCACGACAGTGGGCGATCCTCGGCGTCGGTACGCTCGCCGCGTCCTCCGCCTCGGCGTTCGTGGCCGGTGTGGCCTTCCTGCTCCCCTACCTCCACTCGGTGGCCGGTCTGTCGCTCCCCGCCGCGGGTGCGCTCGTGGCCATGCCCTCGGTCGGGACCGCACTCACTCTCGTGGCCTGGGGCTGGCTCGTCGACCGCGCCGGAGAGCGGCTCGTGCTGGTGAGCGGATCCGTTCTCACCACGGCCGCCCTGGCAGGCGCTCTCATCACCCCGTCACTGACCCTCCTCGGCGTGTGCTTCCTGCTCGCGGGAGCGGCCTCGGCATCGGCGGCCTCGGCGAGCGGTCGACTGGTGGTGGGATGGTTCCCCGCTGGACGACGGGGCATGGCGATGGGCGTCCGGCAGATGTCGCAACCCCTCGGAGCGGCGGTCGCGGCGATGTCCATGCCGGCGCTGGCCGCCTCGCAGGGTCTCCGGGCCGCGCTGGCGGTCCCCGTGGTCATGGCTGCGGTCTCCGCGGTCGCGGCGCTCGTCGTCGTCACCGATCCTCCCCGGCCGGACCGTCACGACCCCGGGTCCACCACACTCGCCACCTCGCCGTACCGGGCGTCGCGCTACCTGCACCGGATCCACGGCGTCTCGGTGCTGCTCGTACTCCCCCAGGCGCTCATGCAGTCGTTCATGCTCGCGTGGTTGGTCCTCGGGCACGGCTGGTCGCCCGTCTCGGCCGGCGCGGTCGTGACGGTGGCGCAACTGCTGGGTGCGGTCGGACGCATCGTCGTCGGCGTGATCTCCGACCGCGTGGGCTCGCGGCTGACTCCGCTTCGCGCGGTTGCCGTGTCGGTCTCGGTCGGCCTGGCGGTCCTGGCTGCCGCGGAGGTGTTCGGGGCCCCCGGTGTCGTCGCCGTGGCCCTCGCCGTGATCGCGACGGTCCTGTCCGTGGCGGACAACGGACTCGCCTTCACCGCGGTCGCCGAACACGCCGGACCCCATTGGAGCGGGCGGGCCCTCGGAGTCCAGAACACCGCGCAGTTCCTCGCGATCTCGGCGATCACCCCGGTGTTCGCGGCGGGAATCGACCGGTGGGGTTACGGGCCGGTCTTCGCCGGGGCCGCGGTGGTGGCCGCGCTGGCGGTGCCCGTCGTGCCGCGTGCCGACCGGGTCCGGTGATCCCGACCGGTGTGCCCGGTCGTCACCCGGTGGCCGCGCCGGGCGCCGGGTGTCCCCGGTACTGCCCCACCGACCACACGTTCCCCTCGGGGTCTCGGGCGGAGAAGGTGTGGTCACCGTAGTCGGTGTCGTGAATCTCCATGACGATCTCGGCCCCCGCCGCCCGGGCGCGCTGGTAGACGGCGTCGGACTCGGCCGTCACCACGTAGGCGAGACCCGTCCCGGGTGGTGTGGCGTGCGGGTCGTCGTCCCCTCTCCCGCCGTCCCCGAGCATGACGCCTCCGCCCTCCGGCCAGAGCAGTTCGGCGTGGACGATCCGCCCGCCCTCGGTGTGCGAGACGGTCTCGACGAAGCCCAGGGCCTGGACGAGCCAGTCGATCACGACCCGGGAGTCGGTGCAGCGGAAGCAGTGCCAGACGGTGGGCGCGGGTTCGGCGCCGGGTTCGTGCGTACTCATGCCGGTGAGTCTCCCCCGGGGTCGGGCGGCCAGGCTTGGATGTGTCGGAACTCCTCCTCGATCCAGTTCGTCGGCGACGTGCCCGCGTACCGCCGATAGGCGGCGTTGAGGTGGGCGTGGTCGGCGTACCCGTGGTCGTGGGCGAGGTCGGCCAGTCGGAGCCCGTCCGGCCGTGGCCCCGAGGCCCTGCGGACGGCCTCACGCAGGGCCGAGTGAGTTGACTCGAAGCGCAGCAGGTCGGCGAGTGCCTTGGTCCCGATCCCCAGTTCGGCCCTGCAGAGCGTCGACAGGTGGCGGGGCGTCACCCCGACCTCCGAGGCCACCCGGGACACCCGCATGCGACCACCGGAGGCCTCGAGCAGTCGCCACGCGCCCACCACCTCCCGGCGCGGACCGGGTACGAGTTCGTACCTGTCCGCCGCCGAGGCCAGGCCCGCGGCCACGAGGTCGGCGCGGTCACGGGCGGGTGCCGAGGCCACCCGCGAGTGAAGCGCCCGGACCCGGGAACCGAGGACGTCCTCGCCCTCGTGCGTGAGCTCGGAGAGAGCGGACGCCGGCATCCCGAACAGGCGCCGCGCGGCGAGGGGGTGCACCGCGACCTGGACGCCTTCCTCGCGGTCGGGCCGTTGCAGGTAGACGGGTCGGGTGTGGAACCCGCCGAGGCAGACGTCGTGGCGTACCCCCTCCCGGCGGGCCCAGTCCGCGAAGGAATACGAGCACAGCAGAGGAGCGTCCGTGGCGACGACGAGGGTCAGGGTGGAGGAGGGCAGCCCCCGGTGTGGTGGCCGCTGCGGCCGCGGGCCGATCCCCTCCACGGCATACGAGATGAGCCGCCTCACCCCGGGCGGCGGAGTGGCCTCGCGCACGCTCACGCCACCAAGTGTGCCCCGTCCCGTCGGGGGTGACCAGACCCCCGCGGTCGCTACACTGCTCCGCGTGCCGTCCACCCCCTCTACCAGCGCAGAGATCCGCAAGGGTCTGGCCGACTGCTCCACGGTCGGACTCGGTCTGGTCCCCCTGGGACTGGCGTTCGGGGTCCTGCTCACCCAGGCGGGATTCGCGTGGTGGTGGGCCCCGGTGTTCTCCGTGGTGATCTACGCGGGGTCCATGGAGTTCCTGGCGATCGGTCTGCTCACGGCCCTCACTCCCTTGTACTCGCTGGCCGCGGCGGCGTTCCTGGTCAACTTCCGCCACGTCTTCTACGGACTGAGTTTCCCGTTGGACGCCATCCGCTCGCGTCTCGGCCGCCTCTACGCCGTCTACGCGCTCACCGACGAGGTCTACGCGATCACCGCCACCAAGCGGCGCACGGAGATGACGGGGGCGCGGACGTTGACCATCTCCCTCACCTGTCAGACGCTGTGGGTGGTCCCCGGCATCGTCGGCGCGCTCGTCGGGGCCGCTCTGCCCGCCGGGCTCGACGGTCTGCAGTTCGCGCTGACCGCGCTGTTCGCCGTCCTCGCGGTGGACGCGTGGCGTGCCTCGGGAGACCTGCCGGCCCCCGTGATCGGCCTGGTGTGCGGTCTGGTGGCGGCGTGGCTGGCCCCGGAGCAGATGCTGATCGTGGGGCTGTGCGCGTTCGTGGCCGTGTTGATCGCGCGGTACGCGTGGGCGACCCGCGAGGGGCGGGAACCGGCGTGAGCTCACCGTTGACCGGTGCCCCGGTGCCGGGAGCCGGCTATCTGCTCGCCGGGCTGGGAGTGATGTTCGTCGTGACCATGGCCCTGCGCGCCGCCCCGTTCGTCGCGCTCACCCGGCTCCGCGACTCGCGGGTCGTGCGCTATCTGGGCCGCACGATGCCGGCCGGCGTGATGGTGGTGCTGGTGGTCTACACCCTGCGCGACACCACCGCCGCCCTCGGCTCCTGGCTGCCCGCCGGAGCCGCGTTGGCTCTCACCCTGGCGGTGCACCTGGTGTGGCGACGGGCGGCGGCGAGCATCATCGTGGGTACCGCCACCTACATGCTGTTGGGAGCCTGGCTCGGGTGAGACCGGCACGCGCGTCCCCCGATGCACTGCCGCACGAGCAGGGGGGCAGGCGAGAGTTCACCGGGAGGAGCGGCTCCGCGGAACCACGGCGGCCCGGCCGATTCCTGCAGCTCAGTGGGCCACAGGACAGGTGCCCAGGTCGACCTTCCACTCGGTGAGGCCGTTGAGCCAGCCGGACCGCAGCCGCGTGGGTTCGCCCAGCGCGGTGAGGTCGGGGAAATAGTCGGCGACGGCGTTGAAGATGATCTCGAGCTGCATCTTCGCCAGATTGGCGCCGAGGCAGTAATGGGGACCCTGCCCACCGAAGGTCACGTGGGGGTTCGGGTCGCGGAGGATGTTGAACGTGAACGGGTCCTCGAAGACGTCCTCGTCGAAGTTCGCCGATCCGTAGCAGATCAGCACGCGATCCCCCTTGGCCATGGACACGCCTCCGATCTCGACGTCCTCCATGGCGGTCCGCTGGAACTGGGTGATCGGTGAGGCCCACCGGAGGATCTCGTCGTAGGCGGTCTCCGGGCGCTCGCGCTTGAACAACTCCCACTGGTCGGGGTTCTCCAGCATGGCCACCATGCCGTGGGTGGTGGCGTTGCGGGTGGTCTCGTTGCCGGCGACGGACAGCAGGGTGACGAACCAGCCGAACTCCTCGGGCGACAGGTGCTCTCCGTCGACGTCGGCCTGGACGAGCTTGGTCACGATGTCGTCCCGCGGGTTGGCGGCGCGGTCCTCGGCCATGGTGTTCGCGTACCCGATGAGTTCCATGGACGCGATGGCGGGAGCGTCGGGGTCGCCCCCGGCGTCGTAGCTGGTCATGATGTTGGACCACTCGAAGATCTTGTGGCGGTCCTCCTGCGGAACGCCGAGCAGATCCGCGATCGCCTGGAGCGGGAGCTCGGAGGCGATCGCGGTGACGAAGTCGTCGGCGTTCGACTCCGCGGCGGCGGTGACGATCTTGCGCGCGCGGTCGGCGAGTTCCTCGCGCATGCCGGCCACGCCGCGTGGGGTGAAGCCGCGGGAGATGATCCGGCGGTGCTTCTTGTGGATCTCACCGTCCTCGTTGACCAGCATCGACCGCTGCGCCTCGATGATCGAGCGGTCGGTTCCCTCGGAGAACCGAGGGATCATCGTGTTCTCCCCCGCGGAGAACAGTTCGCCGGTGAGGCGCGAGATCTCCTTGACGTCGGCGTGCCTGGTGACGAGCCAGTAGTGGTCGTCGTCGAAGCCGTCCGACCCGGGACGCTTGTCGACGCGGTGGATCGGTTCGGTCTGCCGCAACTGGCGCCACTCCTCATGCGGGAGTCGTTTCTCGAACAGGTCCGGGTCGGTGAAGTCGAATCCTGCTGGGATGGTCACGTTCACGATGTCTCCTGCGCCTCGTCCACCGCCGGTCGGCAGGTGTGGGAAAGGTGAATAGTGGTAACTATATACGCGTGGCACTGTCTGGGAGTGAGATTCTCGATCGCGCGTTGATGCTGGCCGAGGAGATGTCGGGTTCGATCGAGCGCGCTGCGGCGAACTACGGCCTCACGGTGCCGCGACTGGAGTTGCTGTTCGTCCTGGGGCTCGAGGGCGAGTGCAAGCAGGTGGAGCTGGCGACCTTCCTGGACTGCTCGCCGCGCCAGGTCACCGCACTCGTCGACGGGCTGGTCGCCAGCGGACACGTGGTCCGGACCATGCCGCCGGACGACCGGCGGGTCCGTCTGGTCAACCTCACCGACGAGTCGCGTCGGATCGTCGAGGAGGTCGTGTCGGCGCGTGTCGCGCTGGCGGAGTGGCTGTTCGACGGGCTCGACGACGACGAGCTGCAGGCATTCGGTGCCGTCTCGGAGAAACTGGTCTCGCGAATGGGTGGACGGTCACTGAGCCGGCTGGCCGAGCAGTGAGTAAGAGCGGCGAATCAGTCCCCTGACACCAGCATGTGAACGATGCTTGCCCTATGGGTCTTCGACACGTTGTGGCCGCGGTGGCTTCCGTTCTGGTGCTCGGCGCGTGTGGGTCCGGGGAGGGCGCGCCGGACAGTACAGCGACGTCGTCATCATCGCCATCGGTCCCGACGACCTCTGCGGAAGCGGAACCGGCCGAAGAGCAGGTGGAAGAAGGCAACGCAATCGACGAAACCCCGGTCGAGGAGACTGCCGAGACGGTCGCGCAGCCGCACATCATCGACTGTCAGAGGGGATTGGGCCCCGTCGAGACGTATTGGTCAGACGGAACTGTGACCGGCTACTCCGAGTACTGTCAGTCGGTCAGCGATGCCACGCTCCGGGAAGAGCGCGAGGCCAACACTCCTGTGTGCGACGGAGCCGTCTGCCGCTATCCGAGTGGCGCAGAGATGCCCGATCCCAATGCTCAGCCGGCGTTCGATGTGCCCTACACCTGCAACTATGACGTCCTGTGCGACGACGCGGGCAACGTGATTCCGGGGCCGGGAGGGCCGGAAGTCGGGGTGCTGCTGGGCAACGGGCAGACGTGTGCGGGCAACGGCTGCACTCGACCTCGATGAGTGGGGTTCAGGTCGTGCAGGCCGCGCAGCCGGTCTCGTCCCGGGCGTATTCGACGAACCCGCGAGACAGGTAGTTCGGGATCGCGGCCGGGGAGTCGTCCCCGCACGTGTGCAGCCATACCCTGCGGCACCCCGGGACCTGCCAGGCGATCCGGACGGTCTCGGAGAGGAACCATCCGCCGAGACCCAGGCCGGCGAAGCGCGGGAGCAGGCCGAAGTACACGATCTCGACATCGACACCGTCAGCCGGGTCCCCGTGGCCCGAACCCGGCTCGTCCCCGAGCGGGCTCATGCGAAGTTCGGCGAACCCGGCGACCTCGCCGCCCCGGGTCGCCCGGAAGGTGGTGACGCAGGGGTCCGCGCAGTAGGAGGCCCAGCGTCCGTCCGACCACTCGAGTCGGTCGGTCCACTTCCAGTCGGCGCCGATCTCGCCGTACATCTGCGAGTTGAAGGCGGGCTCGGCGGGGAAGACCCGGGAGATCGTCAGGTCCGCGCGGCGAGCCGGGCGCAGCCACGACGCGGAGGTCTGCTGCAGATAGGTCACGCTGGTCATCGCGCTATTCAAGCACCGGAGCCCTGCGGCGACCCAACCGGAGCCGGGGCGCAGCAGGGTGCGGTGGACGCCGGGCGTCAGTTGACGGTGAGGTGTACTCCCGGAATGTTCAGCCCATTGACAGCTCCCGCAACAGCGGCCGCGCCGTTGTTGAAGCCATCCGCACTCGCACTCTGCAGGCCCGCGCCGGTGAACGGATTGGCTGCGGCGGCTCCGCCGAGACCGAGAGCAGAGACGGCGCTGCCGGTGCCGAGTCCGGCGGCACCGATACCGGCGGCGAGTGGAGAGATGCCGAGTGCCGCGGCGGGACCGAGGTACGGGAGGATCGCCGCGCCCAGGCCGATGAGAAGGGTGATGGGGTCCATGGTGGGTCCTTTCGTTGATTCTCTGGAACGTCAGCCGATGGTCACGTGCTTCGGCTGCACGACTGGTGGAGGCTGCACCGGGATCAACGGGATGGTGATGGCCGGCGGTGCGGGCGCTGGTGGAGGAGCAGGTTCGGGTGGCGGCGCGGGAATCGGCGCAGGAGCACGACCTGGCGCCGGAGCCGGCCGATGGGGCTGCGCGGCCGGTGCGGGAGCCGGGGCTACGCGAACGGTCGCGGCGGCCCCAGCCGGAACGGCACGAACCGCGGGCACCTCTGGGGTGGACGATGCCAGGGGCTCCCGCGTGACCGAGGCGGTCGACGTGGCTGGGACGGGTGGCTGCGGAGTCGTCGTCGTGGGGTGGTCCGTGGTGACCGTGGCGACGGTGGTGGTCAACCCGGCCTGGGCGATCGGGGCGTCGGACGAGGCCCCATCGAGGACCTCGGATCCCCCGGCGGTGAGGACCGCGGCAGCGGCACCCGCGGTGATGCCGAGGAGGACCAGTCCGGCGAGGGCAAGCGATGCCGTCATCGGACTCGGCGCTCTCCGCGCGGTATCGCCGTCCATTCCCGCCCTCCCGGTCACTCGAACGGAACACTGTGGTCGTTCACACACGTGCCACTCAGCTCGTGCGGCGAGAACGTTCAGGGGAGCCTCCGCGGCTGGCAATTGCTTCGTCGACTAAGGATGAGAGCCCGGTTTCGAGGGGTTGACCTGCTGATACATCGTCAACATGGGTGTTATTCGCATTGCCGCTGGTAGGGCGCGGGGAACGGTCGGGGAGCACGTGGTCGGAAGTCAGACGAACATTCGCTTACATCATGCCTGCTGTGATACGGAACACGGCCGACGCGTTCAGTTGCGGTTCAGCGTGACCTCCGTAGTGTCGCGGCATGGCTACCGTCTTGATGATCATGTCCGCCGCCGACCACTGGACCCTCAAGGACGGGTCGGCGCACCCCACCGGTTTCTGGGCGGAGGAGTTCGTCGCCCCGTACGAGGTGTTCACCGACGCCGGCTGGTCCGTCACCGTCGCGACCCCGGGTGGGCGTGCTCCCACCGTTGACCAGGCAAGCCTCGGCGAAGGCGCCGGCGACCCGGAGACTCTCGACAAGGTCAAGGCCTCGCTCGATCGGCTCGCGCCCGTCCTGAACGCGCCGGCCGACCTGGCCTCCGTCGACCACAACCAGTTCGACGTGGTGTTCTACCCGGGCGGTCACGGCCCGCTGGAGGACCTCGCCGTGGACAAGACCTCCGGGGCGATCCTCGCCGAGCGGGTGACCGCGGAGAAGCCGCTCGCCATGCTGTGCCATGCCCCGGCGGCCGTCCTCGCGGCGTCGGATGACGCGTCGACCTCGCCGTTCGCGGGATTCAAGATGACCGGGTTCTCCAACGTCGAGGAGGAGCAGGTCGGGCTGGCGGAGAACGCGCCCTGGTTGCTGGAGGACAAGCTCGTCGAGCTGGGGGCCGAGTACTCCTCGGCCGCCGAGCCGTGGGGCTCGCATGTGGTGGTCGACCGCAACCTCTACACGGGTCAGAACCCCCAGTCCTCGGAGGAGCTCGCCAAGCGGATCGTCTCCGACCTCGGCTGACTCCGTGCCGGTGAGTCCCATCGTCGACCGGAACGCCGTCGTCGACGATCACCGGATCTCGTTCGGCGTGCACGGCGAGGGCGACCCCGTCGTCCTTCTCCACGGAACGCCCATTCCTCGACGCCCACCGGGGCTGACCGGGCCCGGAGCGCTCGGGGTGCTTCTGTACATCCTGCTGGAGAGCCGGGCCAGGGCGGCGGGCAGGCCACCGGCGCGGTGACCCTCGGCGGGGTCGTCATGCGCGCGGCGCCTCACGCCGCGGGCGCCTCGGTTCCCTCCGCACGGCCGTAGTGGCCCGCCAGCCACGCGCACACGATCAGCTGGATCTGGTGGAACAGCATCAGCGGGAGCACCAGGAGTCCGACGGGCTGGCCGACGAATAGCACGGCGGCCATGGGCAGCCCCGTGGCCAGCGATTTCTTGGAACCGCAGAACTGCACGACCCGCTTGTCGCGGTCGGCGAACCCGAGCGCGCGGGAGATCAGCCCGGTCAGGCCCAGCACCACCGCGAGCAGGACGCAGCACGCGGCGATCAGCCACGCCAGCTGGGCCGGCCCGACCCTGGACCAGCTGCCGTCGGCGACCCCGTCGGAGAACGCCGCATAGACGATCAGCACGATCACCGACTTGTCGAACAGCGCCAGGCGCCTGATCCTCGCGGTGACCGGCAGGACCCACCGCCGCAGCAGCTGGCCCAGGACGAACGGCAGGAGCAGCTGCAGTGCGATCTTCCCGACCGAGTCCCACGTGATGACCACCGATCCGTCCCTGGTCATGAGCGCGAAGACCAACAGGGGAGTGATGACCACCCCGAGCAGGTTCGACACGGACGCGGAGACCACGGCGGCGCTGACGTGGCCGCGGGCGATCGCCACGAAGGTGATCGAGGACTGCACGGTCGAGGGTACGAGCGTCAGGAAGAGGAAACCGGCGGCCAGTTGCTCACCGAGGACCGGGGTGAGCGCCCATCTGCCCAGGAGTCCCAGGGCCGGGAACAGCAGGAACGTCGCCGCCAGCACCACCGAGTGCAACCGCCAGTGCTTCACACCGGCCAGCAGTTCACGGGGTTCCAGCCGCGCGCCGTAGAGGAAGAACAGGACCGCGATCCCCACTGTCGTGACCCAGCCCAGCGCCGTGGCCGCGCCTCCGGTGGCCGGCAGCACCGCCGCCACCACGACGGCGGCCAGGATCGCCAGGATGAACGGCTCGATCCGGAGGCGACGCAGAAAGCTCATCGACCCATTTCATCACCCCGGTCCGCGGGCGGTCCGCACGAGGCCCGCAGGGGCGGCCGATAGGCTCGGGGGATGACGGAGCGAGTCGGACAGGGGTGGCGGCCCAAGTCGCTGCGGGACGGCGAGGAACCGGACCCGCGGTTCACGCTCGCCAACGAGCGCACGTTTCTGGCGTGGATCCGGACGAGCCTCGGTCTGATGGCCGGCGCCGTGGCGATGGAGGCCTTCGCCGGCGACGAGATCCCTGAGATCATCCGGACCCCGCTGGCCTGCGTACTCCTCGTGATGGCGGCGCTGCTGGCCACCGTGTCGTTCCGACGCTGGATCCGGATCGAGGCGTCGATGCGTCACAACAGGCCGCTTCCGGTCCCGCAGGCGTCGATCCTCCTGGTGCTGGGCATCGCGACCGGTGCGATCCTGCTGGTCGTCGCGATCCTCGGCGGCACCATCGCATGAGCGCAGGCGCCCCGCGGCGGCGGATCGGCGTGCGCCCGGAGGCCGTCCCGCCCGACGTCGGACTCCAGGCCGAGCGCACCAGCCTGTCGTGGGCGCGGACCTGGGCCGTGGTGACGGTGAACATCATCCTGGTGGCCAAGTTGATCGCCGAGACCTCGTGGGTGTGGGCGGCGGTCTTCGCGACTCTCGTCGTGGTCCCGCTGCTCGCGCTGCTCAGGGTGCAGCTGCACCACGAACAGCGGGTGGGGCGGTTCGTCCGGGCCGGAGAGGTCCAGCAGACCCAGGTCCGCTACAACATCGGCCTGGTGGCGATGGTGCTGGTGATGGCCGGATGCGGCCTCACCGCCGTCCTGATCCGGGTGCTGTTCTAGCTGTACAGACCAGTCGCACGGACGCCCGCGATTGCAGACGCCCGCGCCCGGACCAGGACCGGTCGGGTCAGGTGTTCTTGAGGCGACCGCTCAGGGCGTCGCGGAGCCTGTCCACCATGCCGACACCGGGCCCCAGGGTCATGTGGAACAACTCGGAGTGCGGGGATCCGGGGTGCGGACGGGTGGGGGCGATCTTCTTGGCCGCCTCGACCTTCCGGCCCAGGTCGAGCAGGTCCTCGGCGGAGACGGCTGCCCGCAACTTGGGGAACTGGTCGCTCTCCTCGTCGTCCGCGTGGTGATCGAGGAGTTCCTTGAAGCGCTTCACGGTGGCGATGAACTCGGCGCTCTCGGAGTCCAGGCCCTCGAGCTCCTTCATCACCTCTTCGATCTCCTGGTGCTCCTCCTTGTCGTGCTCGACCTCGTCGCCGCCGTCCGGGACCTCGCGCTCGTAGACGGGGTAGACGAACAACTCCTCGGCCACCGAGTGCCGCGTCACCTCGGCGATCACGGAGTCGGCCAGCGAACGGCGCTCCTTCGGGTCGGAGGTCTCCTCGATCATCTCGATCAATCCGATCATCTCGCGATGGTCGGCGGTGAGGATGTCGACGACGTCCTGGTCGGACTCTGACGTGGACTTCTGGGCCATGGCGAGCTCCTTGACGGTGTGGGTCGGATGGACCTCTGACCGTAGGCAGCCTGTTGGGAGCGGGCCACCGGTCGGGCGGGGACGCGCGCCCCCACCTGGGCCCCCCGCGCGGGCCCCACACAGGCCTCCCCGCGGTGTCTTACCGGGTGGTGGTGCTCTCCGAGTCGCACATGCCCTGCAGGGCGCACGATCCGCAGCCGCCGGTCACGCCGCAGTCGGCGGCGGGGTCCGCCGGGTC